>NZ_JAAGPN010000008.1:0-238 GCF_017104805.1 Paraburkholderia sp. Ac-20347
GAAAAAAAAAAACTCTGCTGCTCGTAGTCCTTACGCTCCAGTTGTTTATCTCTTTTTTCGTCTACATTCCGCAGTCTCATTGTATGCTTGTGTGATGTCTCTGCTTCTTGGTTATGCTCCTATTCTTTACATGCTTGATGTTCGTCATCGTCGTGTATAACTATCGTCTCCTGTTACTCTCTCTCTCTTGCGTTGTCGTGTGCACCCGCGTTGCTTACGTCTGTGTCTCGTTATATTC
>NZ_JAAGPN010000090.1:0-32431 GCF_017104805.1 Paraburkholderia sp. Ac-20347
GTGCGCGCGCGGCGTCGAGCACCTCGCGCCCTTCGGCGAACGCTTCCACCATCTGGCAGTCGGGCAGCGTGGCCGCGAGCCAGCGCAGCAAGCGTGGCTGCGCCGCCGCGTGGCGCGCGCCTTCGCCATCGCCGATGAACAGCACGTCGAAGCGCGTCGCGTGGTGCGTCTCGCACGCGTGCGTCCACACATCGAGCGACGACGACGAACGAATCTGCCCGCCGTCGAGCGATAAAAAGCGCACGTCGTAAAACGACGCGCCATTCGAGCGTGCCGCGTGCGCTTCGTTGGCGAAGCGGAACAGATCGGAAATCACGCTCATCATCAAAAAGCTGAAGCCCTCGAACAGCACCACGCCGATGGTGCGGCCGGCGGCTTCCACCGCGGCATTCACGGCTCGATCGTCTTTCTGCGTCATTGAACTCTGCATGGATGAATTCGCCTCCCGTCGCGTCGCATCATAGTGTTGTCGCGTCGCGCGCCTGCGGGCGCTGTCGGTTTTCAACATCAGCTCGGCGGATTCGCCCATGTGCGCGAATCCGCCCAGGATGGGTCGCAATCGGCCACGCTCGCGCCCTTTCGATTCGCGCTGACTAAGATGCTCCCGCAATGATGTACCGGCAATCGGCCCTCGCGGCCGGACCAACACACAGAGACATCGCGACGATGGCGGGAGGATGGCTGAACATGGCGGATGCGGGGCTGCAACAACTTCCGCCCGATGCAACGCCCCGAGCGAATGCCGGGCGTCATCGCGCGAAAAAAATCGGCATCGTGGTTTGCGATGGTTTTGCGCTGCTGCCGGTCGGCGCCGTCGTCGAGATCCTGCATCTTGCGAACCGGGTGCGGGCGGGCGGCGCCGCGGCGGATTTGCCTTATGACGTGCGCCTGCTTTCCGCGCGCGGCGGCGTCGTGCACAGCGCGTCGTCCATCGGGCTGCAGACCGCGCGCGCGGAACTGCCCGCTCACGCCGAGGCCTTCCACGCCGTGTTCGTCGCGACCGGCGATCCCGCGCGCGAGGACGCCGCGCAGGAACCGGCGAGCGCGGCGCTGAACCGCTTCGTCGGACTGGCGCGCAAGGTCTTTGCCATCGCCGACGGCGAATTACACGATAAAGCGCACGACAGAACGCACGACAAAGCACACGAAGAAGCGGCGCGCCCCGCTTGGCTGCGCGCGCAGGTGGCGCGCACGATGGCGGAACACGACAGCAGCGAGCGGACAGGCGCGGCCACGAGTCCGGTCGAACTCGCGCTCGCGCTGGTCGAAGCCGACCTCGGCACAGCGATCGCGCAGGACATCGGCCGCCGCGCGAGCCAGCCGCTGCGCTGGCAGTTCTGCTCGCTCGCGGGCAAACGCTCGGTGGCGGCGCTCAGTCAGCAGATCCAGCGCGCGGCGCACTGGCTGGAGACGAACGCCACGCGCGACATCAGCACGGACGACGCGGCGAAATTCGCCTCGATGAGCAACCGCAATTTCCAGCGCCGCTTCAAGGCGGAAACCGGCGTGACGCCGTCCGACTATCTGCAGCAGACGCGCATCGAGCTGTGCTGCAAGATGCTCGCCGACACGCGCCTGCCCGTCGATAAAATCGCGCGCCGCTGCGGCCTGCGCGGCGGCGCGCAGCTATCCAAACTGCTGCGCCGCCGCCTGAACACCACGCCCACCGATTACCGCGCGCAAATGCAGGCGTCGCACAAGAACTGATCGCGACGCATGCGCCGCGCCCGAGTGCACCCAGGCGCGCGATTGTCGTGATCGGCCAAACCGGGTGCGATTTAGCCAATCGGGCGCGCGCGTCATATTGGATTGCTAAATTGATTGCCGATCGCAACGATGCGTGCGAAGCCGGTCAGTACCAGAAAACGCGAGGGCAATGTTTGCTGGCGCTCACAACGGCCCATCGGCATCGCGAGCTGCACGGCGCGCCGTCGCGCCCTCCTGGCGTTGAACCTCTACCGGAACGTGAACCTGCCATGCGCGCACCTGACGTCGATTCGCGATTGCCCGTCCAGGCTTCGAATGCGCTAGACAATATCGAACGTTGTTGCACGCGGCTGTTCGAGCGCTGGTGCGAAAGCCGCCGCGTCGTGCCGCTCGCGTATCTGATGCACGCGTGGCCGATGGCCGATCCCGGCGCGCATCGCGCCAAACGGCTCTCGGGCGCGCTGCGCGATCTGCTGCATTTTCACGCCGACACGCTCGATTCCGGCGACCGCCGTCTGATTCGCTATGCGCTCGCGGCGGCCGACATGGCGACCCTGATTTAAGGCGCGCGGCAGTCCAGGCAAGGCATCGGCCAATGGGTATCAGCCGGACAAAGCGTGTCCGGAACGAGCGCGATTCGCGGCGGCGGTTTCGTCATTTCATTTCGGAAATTGTGTGGCAATCCGGACACGCATTGTCCGATTTGCGCGTCAAACTGCGATCTCCAAGGCAATCGGGATTCTCCACATCATGATGAAGCACAGTCAAACCGGCGGACGAAACGTGAATCGTCGCGAGGCCGCGCTGCCCGATTCCGCGCGTCCGCTTTCGCATGCGCCGCTGCGCATCGCCATTCGCCTCTGGGGCTACGACGCGGCCGTCGCGCAGACGTGGCTCGACTCGCTGCCCACGCTCGACGGCCTGATCGGATGGAGCATCGCGCTCGCACCGGACAGCCCCGGCGCGCACATGGTCGTGCATATGATCAAGCCTTCGCAGATGCCCGGCGCCACGTTCTGCTGGAATTGCATGGGCGCGAATCGCGCGATTGCGCGCATGGATCCGGCCGACGGCGCGGCCATCGCGCTGTTCGCCGGTCATGCGAACGCCTTGCCGCCGGCGCGCGACGGCTTGTGGATGACGTCGGGCGCGCTGCCGCCGCGCGCCGCGCTGTTCCGGCTCGCGCATCTGATCGGCGCGGCGGCGATGCCCACGTCGTCGGGTGATTTTGCGTTGCGCTACCACGTGCTCGAAATGATCGGCAGCGCACTCGACGCGGCGTGAGCCAGGGGCGGTCGCCCCGCTCGATTGTGCCGTTGGCGCAGCGCTAAAACGCCTGCGCGGTCGATGCGCGCCCGGTCCGCGCGCGCCGTGTTTGACTCACTCGCTGCGTTCACTGCTTCACTCACTCGCTTCACTCTTTCGGGAAGTCAGATCGTGTATTGTCCTGCGCATCCGTTCGCCACACCGCACGCCATCCGGAAAAAGCCGATCGGCATCGTGCTGTTCAATGGCTTTGCGCTGTCCGAGTTGTCGCGACTCGTCGATGCGTTCCAGCCCGCCGACGCGGACACGACGCCCGCCGTTTCCGGCAACGCCGCGCCTTGCGACGTGGTGCTGTTCTCCGCAGCAGGTGGCCGGATTGCGAGCGCGAATTCGGTCTTCGTCTGGACCGAGCGTATCGAGACGATGCCGTCGCAAGGCGATTTCCACGCATTCTTCGTGCTGAGCGGCAGCGGACTGGCGGCCGCGCTCAAAGATACGCGTCTCGTCGCGTGGCTCCAGCGCGCGGAATCGAATGGCGAACGCGTGATCGCGACCGCGCCGACGCGGCAACACCTGCGCACGGCGGGCGTGTTCACGCATCATGCACATCATGCGGCTGACGCGCCGCACGATCTGGTCAGCGCGGCGCGCAGCATGATCGACGACGAGCGCAGCGACACGCACACGACGCACGCCAATGATTCGGATACCTATGCAAACAAACCGCTACCCGATCTCCCGGCTTACAACTCGCTCGCGAACGACCGGATCAACGCCTCGATCCGCTGGCTCGAAGCGCACGTCGACAAACCGATGAGCATTCGCGACGCCGCGCAGGCCGCCGCCATGAGCGAGCGGAATTATCTGCGCCGCTTCAAGGCCGCGACGGGCTACACGCCTTCGGAATACGTGCTGAATCTGCGCATCAAGGCGATCTGCCAGTTGCTGGTGGAAACCGATCTGCCCGTCGAGAAAATCGCGCGGCGCTGCGGCATCGGCAGCGGCGCGGGATTGTCCAAACTTTTCCGCCATCATTTTCAGCTGACGCCGACCGAATACCGCCGCCAGTTCGCCGCGGAACGCGAGCGGCGCATGCGCGACGCCGGCCAGCTCGAACGCACGCCGCTTCAGCACGTCCGCGTCATGACACCGGCGCTCGCGCGCAGCGAGCTTCAATTCGCCCTGTAATCACGCGCGTCCGGCGGCGCGCGGCGTTCAGCGGCCCTGGAACAGATCGACGTTTGCGTCGTAAGCCGCTTGCTGACGCACGAAGGCGTCGTCGAGGTGATCGCGCAGCGCGCGTTCCGCCGCGTCGGGATCGTGGCGCTCGAGCGCTTCGAGAATCGCCTGATGCTGCTGAAGCGTGACATCAGCGACCACGGGATCGCGCACGGTCACGTGACGCACGCGGTCGATCGGCGCGCGCGCGAATTCCACCAGTTGCTGCACGCGCGGCAGCCGCGCGGCCGCGCAGACGGTCGCATGAAACGCGTTGTCGCAACTGATCGCGGCCACCGCGTTATCGCGCGCAATCGCGCGCCGGTGCGCTTCCTGAATGTCGTGCAGCTGTTCAAGCTCGCGCGCCGTGATGATCTCGGCGGCGCGGCGGATGCTCGCCGTCTCCAGCACCTTGCGGATCAGCGCGCTCTCCGCGAACTGCTCGCGCTTCACGGGCGCGACGAAGGTGCCCGACTGCGCCGCGATGCGCACCAGTTCCTCGCGCGACAGTTGCAGCAGCGCCTCGCGCACGGGCGTGCGCGAAATGCCGAGCGCGTCGGCCAGCGCGCGCTCGAAGATCACGTCGTCGGGTTGCAGCGTCATCGTCACGATGGCGTCGCGCAGCAACTGGTAAAGCTGCGTGGATAGCGCATTCGCGCGGTCCAGCTGGAAATCGGCCTGAAGGAGCCGGGCGACGAACGCCTCCGGTTCGTTGCGGTTTTCTGTCATATCTCGGATGGGTTGCGCTGGGCGTTCCGCCATGCGGGCCGGAACCATCCCGTCAGTATATTAGTGTCCCAATTCTTTAGGCTCCGCCGGACGGGCGCTCCAGGGATTTCCCTCGGTCGCGCCCGCTTTCGTTGTGATCGCGGCCAGGTTCTTCTATCATCGAAGAACTAATATATTAATTCACTAGTGCACTGAGCGCGGCCAGGAATCCGCGTCGATCCCCACAGGAGACACCATGCAACTGGAAGACACCGCCACGGCGGGAGGAGACCGCAGCGCGCGCGCCGCGGCCATGGCAGACAGCCGGGCCGCCGCGCCCACCGCCGTTCGCTGGCGCATTTTCTGGATCTTGCTGTTGCTGTCGTCGATCAATTACATCGACCGCGCCTCGCTTTCCGTGGCGCTGCCGCTGATTTCGACCGAATTCAACCTCACGCCCGCGCTCGAAGGCGTGCTGCTGAGCGCGTTCTTCTGGACCTACGCGCTGATGCAGATCCCGAGCGGCCTGCTGGTCGACCGCTTCAAGGCGCGCAATCTCGTCGGCATGGCGACCGTCGCGTGGGGCGCGTGCCAGGCGGTCGCCGCCGGCTGCTTCCACTGGATTCCGCTGCTGCTCACGCGGCTCGGCCTCGGCGTCGCAGAATCGCCGATCATGCCCGCGGGCGCCAAGCTGGCCGGTTCGTGGCTAACGCCGTCCGAACGCGGCCGCGGCGCGGCGCTGCTCGACGGCGGCGCGCCGCTCGGCTCGGCCTTCGGCGCGATCATCATCACCGGGCTGATCGCGTGGCTCGGCTCGTGGCGCCTCGCCTTCGTGGTGGCGGGCGTGGGCACCGTGATCGTGGGCGTGATTGCGTGGTGGTACATCCGCAATCATCCGTCCGAGCATCCGGGCGTGAACGCCGCCGAACTCGCGCACGTCGAAGGCGCGCGCCGCCCGTCACAGCGTCGTACGGGCGCACACACGGGCGCGCACGCGCCGCGCGAGCGTCTGCCGCTGCGCGCCGTGCTCGCCGACCGTTCGGTGCTCTGCATGTTCGCGAGTTGGGCCTGCTACAACAGCGTGTTCTACGGCCTGATGACGTGGATGCCCAGCTATCTGCACAAGGCGCACGGCTTCGACCTCAAGCAGATGGGCGGCGCGACCTTCGTGATCTTCCTGTGCGGCTTCATCGGCGAACTGTTCGGCGGCTGGCTCGCCGACACGTGGCGCGCGAAGGGCGGCGAGCCGAACCGCGTGATGAAGTCGATGTTCGGCTTCGCGGGCCTCGCCTCGGCCGCCGCGATTCTCGCCGTGAGCTACGCCACCGGCCTCGTCAGCGTGGTCGTGCTGCTCTCCATCGCGCTGTTCTTCATCCGCTGGTGCGGGATGTTCTGGGGCGTGCCGGCCACGCTCGGCGGCCAGTCGCGCGCCGGCCTGCTCGCGGGCGCGATGAACTTCTCCGGCAACATCGTCGGCGTGGTGGTGCCGATCCTGATCGGCATCATCGTGCAGACCACCGGCACCTATTTTCTCGCGCTGATGTTCTTCGTCGCCGCCGCGTTCGGCCTCGCCGTCTGCGCGAGTCTCATCGACTATCGCGACCGCGGCCTCGACTGAGCACGCGGCGCACTCACTCACCTTGCGACCATGTCCACACTCACTTCCGCCATGCCGCCGACGCACGCTTCCCAACCCGCCGCCGCGCGCGTGATCCGCCTGCATCCCGCCGACGATGTCGTCGTCGCGCTCGAACAACTGATCGGCGGCATGCCGGTCGAAGCCGACGGCGTGCGCGTCAGCGGCCTGATTCCGCCGGGCCACAAGGTCGCCACGCGCGCGATCGCGGCGGGCGCGCCCGTGCATCGCTACGGTCAGATCATCGGCTTCGCGCGTCAGGCCATCGCGCCCGGCGAACATGTGCATACGCACAATCTCGACATGGGCGAGTTCGCGCGCGACTACGCGTTCAGCGAAGGCGCACGCGCCACGGCATTCGTCGCCGATAGCGAACGCGCGGGCTTCGACGGCATCGTTCGCGCCGACGGGCGCGTGGCCACGCGCAACTACATCGGCATTCTGACTTCCGTGAACTGCTCGGCGACGGTCGCGCGCGCCATCGCCGATCATTTCCGCCGCGACATTCATCCCGAAGCGCTCGCCGCCTTCCCGAACGTGGACGGCGTGGTGGCGCTCACGCACGGCGTGGGCTGCGCCGTCGACACCGAAGGCGAAGCGCTCAAACTGCTGCAACGCACGCTGGGCGGCTACGCGTGCCATCCGAATTTCGCGGGCGTGCTCGTGATCGGACTCGGTTGCGAGACCAACCAGATTCCGCGCCTGCTCGAAACGCAGGGCCTCAAGGAACACGCGGGCCTGCGCACCTTCACGATTCAGGACAGCGGCGGCACGGCGAAAACCATCGCCAGGGGCATCGAGATCGTCAAGGAAATGCTGGGCGCGGCGAATCACGTGCAGCGTCAGCGCGTGAGCGCGAGCCATCTGACCGTCGGCCTGCAATGCGGCGGCTCGGACGGCTATTCGGGCATCACCGCGAACCCGGTGCTCGGCGCGGCCGTCGACCGGCTGGTGCGCCACGGCGGCACCGCGATCCTCTCCGAAACGCCCGAGATTTACGGCGCGGAACATCTGCTCACGCGCCGCGCGATCACGCGCGAAGTCGGCGACAAACTGGTCGCGCGCATCCGCTGGTGGGAAGACTATTGCGCGCGCCACAACGCGTCGATGAACAACAATCCCTCGGCGGGCAACAAGGCGGGCGGGCTCACGACCGTGCTCGAAAAATCGCTCGGCGGCATCGCCAAAGCGGGCAGCACGAATCTCGTCGACGTCTACGAATACGCGCAGCCGGTGCTCGCGAAAGGCCTCGTCTTCATGGACACGCCCGGCTACGACCCGATCTCGGCGACGGGCCAGGTCGCGGGCGGCGCGAACCTGATCTGCTTCACCACGGGACGCGGATCGGCCTATGGCTGCGCGCCCTCGCCTTCGCTGAAGCTCGCCACGAATAGCGCGCTCTGGAAGCGTCAATCCGACGACATCGACCTGAATTGCGGCGGCGTAGTGGACGGCAACGACGACATCGACGCACTCGGCGAAACGCTCTTTCGCATGATGCTCGACGCCGCCTCGGGCAAGCGCACGCGCAGCGAACTGCATGGCTACGGTCAGAACGAATTCGTGCCCTGGCAGATTGGCGCGATCACCTGAAACGCCCGCACTCCTTTCCATGCCTGACTGCCTCAATCACCGATGACCATGACATCCCCTACTCCTTATCGCGGCGTTTTCCCGGTCATGCCGACCATCTTCACGGAGAACGGCGATCTCGACCTCGACGGCCAGCGCCGCTGCACCGACTTCATGATCGACGCGGGCTCGAACGGCCTGTGCATCCTCGCGAACTTCTCCGAGCAGTTTTCGCTGACCGACGCCGAACGCGAAACCGTCATGCGCTGCGTGCTCGAACACGTCGCGGGCCGCGTGCCCGTGATCGTCACGACCTCGCATTTCAGCGCGCGCGTGTGCGCCGAACGCAGCCGCGCCGCGCAGGATGCGGGCGCCGCGATGGTCATGGTCATGCCGCCGTATCACGGCGCGACGCTGCGCGCGAGCGAGGCCACGATTTACGGCTTCTTCCGCGCGGTGTCCGAGGCCGTCACGATTCCGGTGATGATCCAGGACGCGCCGATGAGCGGCACCACGCTCTCCGTGCCGTTTCTCGCACGCCTCGCGCACGAACTGGAGCACGTGAGCTACTTCAAGATCGAAGTGCCGCAGGCGGCGTCGAAACTGCGTGAGTTGATCCGCGTGGGCGGCGACGCGATCGTCGGTCCGTGGGACGGCGAAGAAGCGATCACGCTGATCGCCGATCTCGAAGCGGGCGCGACCGGCGCAATGACGGGCGGTGGCTATCCGGACGGCATCCGCCAGATCGTGGACGCGTGGGCCGCCGGTCAGATCGAGGCCGCCGAAGACGCGTATCAGCGCTGGCTGCCGCTCATCAATCACGAGAATCGCCAGGGCGGCATCGCGACCGCGAAGGTGCTGATGAAGGCCGGCGGCGTAATCGCCTCGGACGCCGTGCGTGCGCCGCTGCCGGGCGTCGCCGAAGCCACGCGCGCGAGTCTGCTTCGCGTGGCGAAGCGGCTCGATCCGCTGGTGCTGCGTTGGGGCAAGTAAGTCTGCAACAAGTCCTCGATAAGCCCGCATCGACACAATAAAAAAGGCGCCGCGTATGTCAACGCGGCGCCTTTTTCACATCGGCTCAAGCTTACTTCTTGTCGACCACCGCCACGGCTTCGTCCACCGTATACAGCTTGTCGCTCACGCCGCCCGGCTTGAGCTTGGCAAGCTCCGCATCGAGCGTCTCGCGCGTCACGCTCACGAGCGGCACCTGAATGTCCTTCGGCATCTTCTTGCCCGCGAGCGCCTGCTGCGCGACCCAGAACGCCGCCGTCACCGCGCCCGGCGGATTCGATACCGACGTCGTTTCATAACCCGCGCCCGCCTGGTTCTTCCACCAGTTGAGTTCGTCGTAACGATTGCCGAGCACGATGATCGGCGTCGGGCGGCCCGCGGCCTTGAATGCCTGCGCGGTGCCGAAGCCGTCGTCGCCCTGGGTCGTCACACCGTCGATCTTCGGCAGCGTCGGCAGCACGCCCGCCACGGCCTTTTGCGCGACCGTCTGCGTCCAGTTGCCGTTGACGCTCGCGACGATCTTCATGCCCGGATACTTCTTCAGCTCGTCGACGATGCCCTGGTGAATCGCTTCGTCCACCGACACGCCCGCGAGGCCGCGCACTTCGAGCAGCGTGCCCTTGCCGTTCAGACGCTTCGCGAGATAGTCGACCTGATTCGCGCCCCACGCATGGAAGTCGAACGACACGCGATACGCGCACGGCTCGGTCACGATGCCGTCGTACGACACCACGACGATGCCCGCCGCGCAGGCCTGCTTGATGACGCCGTTGAGCGCCGTGGGCGAAGCCGCATCCACGACGATCGCGCTATAGCCTTGCAGGATCAGGTTCTGGATCTGCTGCGCCTGCTCCGTCACCTGGTTTTCGGCCGTCGTGAACGTGGGCGCCGCCGCGACGCGCTTTTGCGCGACCGCTTCGTTCGTCACCGTCTGCCAGTCCTTGATCATGGTCTGCCGCCACGCGTTGCCCGCGTAGTTGTTCGACAGCGCGATCTTCTTCGTCGCGGTGCTGGTCTGCGAGACCTGCGCGTGCGCGCCCGTCGTCGCGAACGCGAGGCTCATCAGCGCGACCGCGCTGGCAATGTGGCTCAATTTACGCATCGAATTCCATCTCCTCTTAAGGGTTCTTGTCTTGCGGGATGCAGCGATGTCGATTCAGCGCGCGCCGCGCACGCCAACCGGCAGCGAATAGACCGAGGTCGTCGCCGTGATGAACAGACAGTTGCGATTGAGGCCGCCGAACGTGAGATTCGCGACCGCTTCGGGAATCAGGATCTTGCCGAGCAGCGTGCCGTCCGGCGCATAGCAGTGCACGCCATCGGCGGCGCTGGTCCAGACGTTGCCGTGTTCGTCGACGCGCAGGCCGTCCGGAATGCCCTGCTCCATCGTCACGAAAATGCGGCTGTTCATGAGCCGTCCGTCGCGCACGTCGAACGCGCGAATATGGCGCGGACCGTTCTCGACATGCGACGCGCCCGAGTCGGCGATATAGAGCGTCGATTCGTCGGGCGAGAACGCGAGACCGTTCGGCTTGACGAAGTCGTCGGCGACGCGGCGCGGTTCGAGCGCGCCGCGCACGAACGCATAGACGTGGCAGCCGCCGATCTCGCTCTCGGCGCGAAAGCCTTCGTAGTCGCTGAGAATGCCGTAGTCGGGATCGGTGAACCAGATCGTGCCTTGCGAATCGACCACGAGATCGTTCGGCGAATTCAGGCGCTTGCCGTCGTAGTGCGAGACCAGCACGGTCACGCTGCCGTCGTGCTCGGTGCGCGAAATACAGCGCCGTCCGTGTTCGCAACTCACGAGCCGCCCTTCACCGTCACGCGTGTTGCCGTTGCTGAAATTCGCGTTCGCGCGGAATACGCCCACGCCCATGCCGGGCGCCCAGCGCATCATGCGGTTGTTCGGAATGTCGCTCCAGACGAGCATGTCGCTCGCGGGAAAATACACCGGCCCTTCGGTCCACAGGCAGTCGCCTGCGATCTTCTGCAACAGCGCGTTAGGCTGGATCAGCCGCCGAAAACGCGGATCGTGGACTTCGTGGTCGTGCGCGTTCATGGTGTCTCCTTGTTATTCGATGAAGATGGCGGGCGCAAGCGCAGAGGCGCAGGCGCATCCTTGCGCCGCGCACATCCGTTTTATTCAGGCATCCTGATGAGTAATCAGGAGTCGTCAGGCGTAGTCAGCGCAGCTTCTGCCCGCCCGCAACCGCCGTGACCGCGATAATGAGCACGCCGTAGACGAGCGAGCGCACGCCCGCATCCGCGCCGACCGCGTTGAGGATCGACGTCATCATGAAGAGGAACATCGACGCGCCCCAGACGCCGAGAATCGACGCCTTGCCGCCCGTCACGAGCGTGCCGCCGATCACCACCACGGCAATCGAGATCAGCATGTATTCGACGCCCATGTCGAGCGCCGCGCCGCCCGCCACCGCCGCGAGGCACACGGCCGCGAGCGAGGCGATGATGGCCGAGAGCACATAGGCCGTGCAGCGCGTGCGATGCACGTTCACGCCCGCGAGCCACGCGGCGCGCGCGTTCTGGCCGACCGCCGAGAGCCGCCGTCCGTACACGCTGCGATGCATGAGCAGCGCGATCAGCAGCGAGAGCACCACGGCGGCCAGCGCGAGATACGGAATGTGCAGCAGACGGCCGGTCGCGAAGCTGCCGAGCGCGGCGGGCGGCGCGGGCAGATTGCCGCCCTGCGTGATCGCCACCGACTGGATGATGAAGCTCGACGACAGCGTGGCGATGATCGGCGGAATGCGCAGCAGGCGGATCAACGCGTAATTGGCGAGCCCGACTGCGAGCCCCACGCCGATCACCGCGACGATGCCGAGCGCGATGCGCGCGTCGCTGCCGTTCATCACGTGCATGCCGATCACGCCCGCGAGCGCGATCGTCGACGGCACCGAGAGGTCGATGTTGCCGGTCCCCGAGGTGATGACGAGCATCTGGCCGAGCCCGACGAGCACCATGAAGATGCCGTAGACCAGCGCGGTTTCGAGCACGTTGGCGGCCACCGGCAAGCCGAAGAAACCGACCGTCGCGGCCCAGACCAGCACCGCGCCCGCGAACGAGAGCGCCCACGGCGCGTCGAGCGCCTTGAGGCGCGCGACGAGGCCGGCTTGCGTCGATTCGGCGGAATCGGCGGACGTGGCGGCGACGCCGCCGGAACGAGGCGTCGTCATTGGCGCTCTCCGTTGCGTTGAAGCAGGACGCGCAGCGACAGCACGACGATCAGGATAGCGCCCTGCATGCCGACCTGCCAGTCCGACGAAATGTTGAGAAACGCGAGAAACGAAGCCGCGAGCGTGAGCGTGATCGCGCCGAGCACCGCGCCGACCACCGACACGCGTCCGCCCACGAATTCGCCGCCGCCGAGAATCACGGCCGCGATCGAAAGCAGCGTGTAGCGCAGCGCGATGTTCGCATCGGCGGAGGTCGTGAGGCCGAGCAGCGCGAGACCCGAGAGCACGCCGAACACGCCGGCCACGCCGTACATCAGCGCGCGGCGACCGACGAGCGACCAGCCGAAGCGGCTCACCGCGCGCGGATTGCCGCCCACCGCGCGGCTGCGCACGCCCGCCGAACTGCGCATCAGCAGGAAATGCGCGACCACGGCGATCACCGCCGACCAGACGATGGGCGCGGCCACGAGCGGCGTCTGAAAGCTCATCGCCGAGCCGAGCCAGCCGGGGCTGTTGCCGCCCGGCGAAGGCAGCAGCACGATCGCGAGGCCACTCCACACGAACGAAAGCCCGAGCGTGACGACAATCGACGGAATGCGGCGAATCTCGATCAGCGCGCCGATGGCAGCGTAACCGGCGACGCAACCCGCGAGCGCAAGCATGCCGAGCAGCGGATGCTGATCGAGGATCGTCGCGCCGATACACGCGACGAGACTCACGAACGGCCCGATCGACAGATCGAGATCGTTCACGGTGATGATCGCGAGTTGCGCGAGCGTCGCGAGCACGAGCGGCACCGCGAGATTGAGCAGCAGATTCGAGCCGAAATAGCTGAGCGTGGCCGGTTGCAGAAAGAGGATCGGCACCAGCACCGCGCACAGCGAAACGGCGGGCAGCATCGTGCGCAAACGCGCCTGGGTCAGAACGGTACTCATGCAGCCAACTCCTCGAAGCTCGCCGCCAGCAGCGCTTCTTCCGTGCATTCGCCTGCGTGCAGCACGCGCGTCACGCGTCGCGAGCGGAACACGAACGTGCGGTCGCAATAGGCGAGTTCGTCGTTTTCGGTCGTGTACCAGACGAAGGTGCGGCCCTTCGCGGCTTCGGCGCGCACGAGCGCGTAGATTTCGCGCTTGGTGCCGATATCGACGCCGCGCGTGGGATCGTCCATGAGGATCAGCGTGGCGTTCGAGGCGAGCGCGCGCGCGAACAGCACCTTCTGCTGATTGCCGCCCGAGAGCGAGAGAATGTTCGATTGCATCGACGCGCCGCGAATGCCGATCTTCGCGCGCCACGTGTCCACCAGCGCGCGTGCGGCCTTGAAGTCGATCAGCCAGCCGAGGCCTTTCGAATGACCGCTGCCTGCGCCGTCGACGGCGTCATGCGCCGTCATGCCGCCGCGCCCGAGCCAGCGCACGTCGAGATTCTGCGCAATCGACCAGACCGGAAACACGCCGTCGCGCGCACGGTCGCCCGCGACGAAGGCCACGCTGTCGCGCGAGGCGCGCTGCGCGATGTCGTAGATGGCCAGCAGCGTTTCAGTCTGCCCTTGCCCCGCGAGTCCGCCGAAGCCGATCACTTCGCCGCGCGACGCGTCGATTTCGGCGCGCCGATGCGGTCCGATCACCCAGCGATAATCGCGCGTGGCTTGCTCGCGCGCCGTGTGCGCGGCGGCATCGTCGCGCGGCGCGTTCGCCACGTCGACGTGCTGTCCCATCGCCTGGATGATGGCGTCGCGCGTGAGATTCTCGCGCGGCAGAATGCGCACGAGCTTGCCGTCGCGCATCACCATCACGCGATCCGCCACGCGCTCGATTTCGCCGAGCATGTGCGTGACGAGCAGACAGGTCACGCCGCGCGCGTTGGCCTTGCGCACGTAGTCGAGCAGTTGCTCGGCCGTGTGCGCGTCGAGGCTCGACGTGGGTTCGTCGAGAATCACGAGGCGCACGGGCGTGTCGGTTTCCGTGAACGCGCGCGCGATCTCCACCATTTGCCGTTGCGTGAGCGTGAGGTCCGAGACCAGTTCCGCGCCGCTCAGGCCGCAGCCGGGAAAGATCTCGGCGAGCTTGTCGCGCATGAGCGTGCTCGCGCGTTTGCGCCAGCCGCGTCCACGCAGTCGCGGATGCACGACGCACATGTTTTCCGCGATGCTCAGGTTCGGGCAGAGCGACAGTTCCTGGAACACGCAGCGCACGCCTGCGAGACGCGCGGCGTCGGCGTCGTAGTGCGGCGCGGGCGTGCCGTGCGTCTCGATGCGGCCGTCGGTCGGCGTATAGACGCCCGCGAGCACCGCCATCAAGGTGGATTTGCCCGCGCCGTTATGCCCGGCGATGCCGACGCATTCGCCCGCGAGAAAATCGAAATCGATATCGGACAAGGCCCTCACATTGCCGAAGGACTTGCCGATGCCGGAAAAACGTATGAGGGGGGACGCGCTTTGTTTCGACTCGATGTTATCGATCACATCCGTGCTCCGAAAATCCCTTCGCGGCGGGCGTCTGGCCGGGCGCGACTGATTCGGTCGATCCCGGTGACGCAGGTCTCCATGCTTGTTCTCCATCTGGGCGACGGAGGCTTTCTAATATACTAATGTTGCGGAAAACACCTGACCCATAGGGATTTGCCCCTGGACGAAGCACCGGCAGCGCGGCGCACGGGCAGACAAACACGGGAAAAAGCGATGCGCGGCGGCTGAAACAGGCCGCCGTCCGAGTCTAAGGACCGGAGCGATATCGATCTAATGAAAATCCGGACGCTTTCGATATCGGTTTCGATATCGCTTTCGCGATCTGTTCAGATAGCGCCCGCCGCGTGAGGGACGCGGCTCGATCCGACATAGTGGGATCACGCGGCAGTCTTGCCGCCTCGCCGCCGCCTTGCACGGCGGCGAGTGTCCAGCCGTGTTTTAAACCGGATTCAGTGCGCTCGCGCCGTCGAGCACGGCCGCGACGTTATCGAGCGCGGTAAAGCCCATCTGGTCGCGCGTTTCCACCGTCGCGCTCGCCATGTGCGGCGTGAGGAACACATTGTCGAGCGTGGCGAAGCGCGGATCGACATTCGGCTCGCCGCGATAGACATCGAGGCCCGCGCCGCGCAGTTGTCCCGACGTCAGCGCCGCATAGAGCGCGTCTTCATCGACGAGACCGCCGCGCGCCGCATTCACGAAGATCGCCCCTTGCGGCAGGCGTCCGAATTCGCGCGCCGTCATCAGCGGCGCGCCGCCGCCTGGCACGTGCAGCGTCAGCACCTGGCTGTGCGGCAGCATGGCGTCGAGACTTTCGTAATACGTCGCGCCGTTTTCGAGCGCGGGCGCCGCGCGCTGGATATCCGTGTATATCACGCGCATGCCGAAACCTTGCGCGCGCCGCGCGACCGCGCGTCCGATCCGCCCGAAGCCGACGATGCCGAGCGTCTTGCCGTTCACGCGCGTGCCGAGCATGTCGGTCATGCCGAACGATTTGCCCCAGCCCGCGCGCATGATGCGCTCGTATTCCGACGCGCGGCGGCAGGCCGCCAGCACGAGCAACATCGTGAAATCGGCGGTGCATTCGGTCAGCGCATCGGGCGCGTTGGTCACGACGATGCCGCGTGCGCGCGCCGCCGCCACGTCCATGTGATCGACGCCCGCGCTCGCGTTCGCGACGATCTTCAGCGTCGGCGGCAAGGCGGCGATGTGTTCGGCCTGCAAGCCCGACTTCTTGCCGATCAGCACGGCGGGCAGCGCGTGCTTCGTGCAGAACTCGACGACGGACCACGCGTCCATGTCGGCGTCGGTCACGTAGGCGTGAAATTCGGTTTCCGCGCGTTTCGCCACGGCCGCGGGGACCTTGCGTGCGATGAGCAGTCGGGTGCGTTGAGTGTCCGGCATCGTGCTTTCCTTTGGGTCGAATGACGACGAGAGACTACGAAGCCGCACACCGGCGCGTCAATCTTGATTCGATCAATCAACTTATGCGGCGCGCACGCTGTTGTGCTTCGTGTCGTGCTTTGCGTCGTGCTTTGCGCCCTATTTCATGGGGCTTTTCGCGGCTTCATCGCGCGCAAGAATTGCGCACGCCGCATCGGGACATTCCCTGATGGGCGCCCCGGCCAACAGGCTCTCTGATGTTGATTGAGCGAATCAAGATTGCTGCCCGTGTCAGGCGAATGCAATCCTTTTTCCGTGTTCAACCGAATCGACCAGAGGACGGGAAATGTCTGCTTCGCATCCAGCATCGCCATCCGCTTCAAAGCGCATCGCCGCCGTCACCGGCGCGGGCTCCGGCATCGGCCGCGCCAGCGCCATCGCGCTCGCCCAAGCCGGTTTCAGCGTCGCGCTGATTGGCCGCCGCATCGAACCCTTGCTGGAAACGCGCGAAGCCATCGGCCTCGCAGGCGGCGAGGCGGAACCCTTCTGCGCCGACGTCACGCAAGCCGACTCCGTCGATCGTGCCTTCGCGCAGATCGCGCACCGCTTCGGCCGTCTCGACGTGCTCTTCAACAATGCGGGCCGCAACGCGGGCGCGGTGCCGCTCGAAGACTACGAACTCGATCTCTGGAACGACGTGGTCGCCACCAATCTCACGGGCGTATTTCTGTGCGCACGCGCCGCATATCGGCAGATGAAAGCGCAAACGCCGCAAGGCGGACGCATCATCAATAACGGTTCGATCTCCGCGCATTCGCCGCGTCCGCACACGATCGCGTATTCGGCGACCAAGCATGCCGTGACCGGCATCACGCGTTCGATCGCGCTCGACGGCCGCGCGTACAACATCGCGTGCGGGCAGATCGATATCGGCAACGCGGCGACGCCGCTCACGGAGCGCATGAATCAAGGCGTCATGCAGGCCGATGGACGCATGGCGCCGGAAGCGCGCATGAACGTCGAGCACGTGGCGAACGCTGTCGTGCATATGGCGATGCTGCCGCCCGAAGCCAACATTCTCGACATGACGATCATGGCCACCACGATGCCTTTCGTCGGCCGCGGCTAGCGCCAATCGTTGCAGGCCGGTCCGTTCATACGGACCTCATAACAAAAGCCGCCTGGCATGGAGACATCGATGAAATACGCAGAGGAACAACCGTTACCCGCCGGCACGCCCGCCTGGGCGCAGAGCACGAAGCGCACAAAAGTGCGCTATGCCGTGCTCTCGATGCTGCTGATCGCGACCATTCTGAATTACGTCGACCGCTCGGCGCTCGGCATCGTCGCGCCTTCGCTCTCGAAGGATCTCGGCCTGAACAAGATGCAGATGGGCGAACTGTTCGCGGCATTCGGCCTCGCCTATTCGATCGCGCTCGTGCCGGGCGGCGTGCTCACCGACGTGCTCGGCTCGCGTCTCGCCTATGCGCTCTCGCTGGTGGGCTGGTCGTTCGCGACGCTCACGCAGGGCTTCGCGAACGGCTATCACATGCTGCTCGGTTCGCGCCTCGCGATGGGCGCGCTCGAAACGCCCGCGTTTCCGTCGAACACGCGCGCCGTCACGCTCTGGTTCCCGGTGCAGGAACGCGGTTTCGCCACCAGCGTCTACGTGATGGGGCAATACATCGGCACGCCGCTGTTCACGGGGCTGCTGTTGTGGATTTCGTCGATGTACGGCTGGCGCACGGTCTTCTTCGTGACGGGCGGATTCGGCATTCTGTTCAGCGCGCTCTGGTATCGCACCTATCGCGATCCGGCCCGGCATCGCGCCGTCAATGCCGCCGAACTGCAGCACATCAACGGCGGCGTCACGCCCGCCTCGCGCAAGCCGCGCGACAAGTTCAACTGGCGCATGGCGCTCAAGCTGCTCGGCTATCGCCAGATTCTCGCCATCTGTCTCGGCAAGTTCTGCAACAACACGCTGCTCGTTTTCTTCACGACGTGGTTCATGACTTATCTGGTCGAAGCGCGCCACATGTCGATGATCAAGGTAGGCATTTTCCAGGCGCTGCCGTTTCTGGGCGCGACGGTCGGCATTCTCAGCGCGGGATTCATTTCGGACTTCTGCATCCGCCGCGGCGTGTCGGTGTCCGCCGCGCGCAAGGCGCCGCTGATCGTCGGCACCTTGCTGGGCGCGTCGATCGTGCTGGTGAATTTCGTCGAATCGAATGAACTCGTGATCGCCGTGCTGACCATCGCGTTCTTCGCGCAGGGCGTGGGCTCCATGTCGTGGGCCGCCGTGGCCGAAATCGCGCCGCGCCAGTATGTGGGCCTGACAAGCAGCATCACCAGTCTCGCCGCCAATATCGCGGGCGTCACCACGCCGCTCATGATCGGCTATATCACGCAGCACACGGGGCACTTTTACTGGGCGCTGAATCTGATGGGCGCGATCTGCCTCGTCGGCACGCTTTCGTATTCCGTGCTGCTCGGCAAGCTGTCCCGCATCGAACTCGAATAAATGCATTCACGCCGACTGGAGCCACGCATGTCGAACCTGTCATCGCCCATCGAATGCCGATGGGATCATCTGCAACTCTGTTCCGCCGACGCCGAAGCCACGGCCGCGTGGTTCGCGCGCTGCCTGAACGCCGAAATCGTGCGGCGGCCCGGCCGCGTGGATTTGCGTATCGGCGGCATCGATCTGTTCATTACGCCGCTCGCGCCTGCGCAGATTCAATCGAGCGAGCCGCGCACGCGCCGCGAAGGCATCGATCATTTCGGCGTGACCGTGGACGATATCGACGCGGCCTTCGCCCATCTCACGCGCTGCGAGGCGCAGATCGTCGAGCCGGTGCGCCAGATCCGGCCCGGCGTGCGCGCCTGTTTCGTGCGCGCGCCGGGCGAGGTGCTCGTCGAAGTGCTGGAGCGCCGCCCCGCCGAGATGACTTTTCGCTAGAAAGCCTGCATGATGGGACGATGCCGGCGTCGCATGTTGCGCTGTTTTTTGCTTCGCCTTCCGCATCGTTTTCTCTACGTCGTTCCCTGTTTTCCCATGCGAAACTGGATCACTCTGGCCGAAGCCGCCCGCCAGCTCGGCGTGCAGGCCCAAACCGTCTACGCCTACGCGAGCCGCGGCAATATCGCCGTGATGCCCGATCCGCACGATCCGCGCAAAAGCCTCTATCGCGCCGACGACGTCGCGCGCCTGTGCCGCAAGAAGCAGGTCGGCCGCAAGCGCGAGGCGCTCGCCGCGGGCACGATCTTCGGCGCGGAGCCGTGCATCTATAGCGGCATCACCACGTTCGCGAAAGGGCATCCGTACTATCGCGGTCGCGACACCATCGCGCTCGCGCAGCACGCCACGCTCGAAGAAGTCGCCACGCTGCTCTGGCACGCGCGCGCGCCCGTTTCGTTTCCCTTCGACGACGACGGCCCCGCGCTGCAAGGCGAGACGCGCGGTCGCCAATGCGCGTTCACGTCGCTCGCCGCGCTCGCGGCCAACGGCCATTCCACGCTCGGGCGCACGGACGCGGCCCTGCATGCCGAAGCCGCGCAACTGGTCGCGACCGTCGCGCGGGCTTTCGGTGCATGCGGTGGCGCACACGACGATGCCGTTACACCGATCCACGCACGGCTCGCGCAAGGCTGGGGACAGGACGCGCAAGGCGCCGAGCTGATCCGCAAGGCGATGGTGCTGGTCGCCGACCACGAGATCACGAGTTCGGCCTTCGCCGCGCGCATCACGGCGTCCACGGGCGCTTCGCTGCCCGGCTGCCTGCTCACGGGTCTCGCGACCTTTTCGGGGCCGCTGCACGGCGACGCGTCCGGGCGCGTGCGCGCCGTTTTCGACGACGTGAACCGGCTCGGCGCGGATCAGGTCGTCACGCATCATCTGCGCTCGGCGATTCCACTGCCGGGCTTCGGCCATCACCTCTATCCGGATGGCGACCCGCGCGCCGAAGCGCTGCTCGACGCGCTCGATCCGCCGCCGGAACTCGCGGCGTTCATCGCCAAGGTGGTGAAGCTCACCGGCCTCAAGCCGACCATCGACGTGGCGCTCGCGACGCTCGCCGCGCAACTGGACCTGCCGCGCGACACCGCGTTCGCGCTGTTCGCCACGGCGCGCTGCGTGGGGCTGCTCGCGCATTGCATCGAGCAACTGCGCGTGGGCAAGGTGATCCGTCCGCGCGGACGCTATACCGGGCCGCCGCTCGAAGAAGCGGGTGTGGCCGATCCTGCCGCGAAAACGCTTGCGCCGCGCGCAGGCAAGGGCGCCACGCCCGACGAAACAACGCTGCAGAAGAACCGGCTGTTCAAGGTCGCCGGCAGCTGAGCTGCCGCCGGCTCACTAGCGCAAATTGCGTTGCAAGGTATCGCGTTATCGCGCCTGGCTGCGCAACGTCTTCGCGGCCGCCACCATGTTGGTGAGCGCCGGAATCACCTCGGCCCACTGACGCGTCTTCAGCCCGCAATCCGGATTGACCCACAGACGCTGCGCCGGAATGCGCTCGGCCGCCTTCTGCATCAGCTGCACGATATGCTCCTGCGTTGGGATATTCGGCGAGTGAATGTCGTACACGCCCGGGCCGATCTCGTTCGGATACTTGAAGTGGTCGAACGCGTCGAGCAGTTCCATATCCGAGCGCGAGGTCTCGATCGTGATGACGTCGGCATCCATATCGGCGATCGACGCGATGATGTCGTTGAACTCCGAATAGCACATATGCGTGTGGATCTGCGTGTCGTCGCTCACGCCGTTCGCCGTGATGCGGAACGATTCCACCGCCCAGCGCAGATACTCGCCCCACTGCGCGCGACGCAGCGGCAGACCTTCACGCAGCGCGGCCTCGTCGATCTGGATCACGCGCACGCCCGCCTTTTCGAGGTCGAGCACTTCTTCGCGGATCGCGAGCGCGAGCTGGTAGCACGACACCGAACGCGGCTGGTCGTCGCGCACGAAGGACCAGTTGAGGATCGTCACCGGGCCGGTCAGCATGCCCTTCATCGGCTTGTTCGTGAGCGATTGCGCGTAGGCGATCCACTCGACCGTCATGGCCTTCGGGCGGCTGATGTCGCCGAACAGAATGGGCGGCTTCACGCAGCGCGAGCCATACGACTGCACCCAGCCAAACTCGCTGAACGCGTAGCCGTCGAGCTGTTCGCCGAAGTATTCGACCATGTCGTTGCGTTCGGCTTCGCCGTGCACGAGCACGTCCAGACCGAGCTTTTCCTGCTCGCGCACGCTGCGTTCGATCTCGGCGCGCATCGCGGCCTGATAGCCCGCATGATCGAGCGCGCCGCGCTTGTACTGGCTGCGCGCCTGGCGGATCTCGGCGGTCTGTGGAAACGAGCCGATCGTGGTGGTCGGATACGCGGGCAGATTCAGCAGCGCGGCCTGCTTCGCGGCGCGCTCGGCGTAGGCGTGCTGACGATGACCGAGCTTCGCGTCGATACGCGCAATCGCGGCTTTCACGGCCGGATTGTGCACGCGCGGCGAACGGCGGCGCGCCTCGATCGCGGCGGCGTTCGCGGCGAGTTCGGCGGCCACGGCGTCGCGGCCTGCGTTGAGCGCCGTCGCCAGCACCTGCACTTCATCGAGCTTTTGCAGCGCGAACGCGAGCCACGAGCGGATGTCGGCGTCGAGCTTGATCTCGCTCGCGAGATCGACCGGCACATGCAGCAGCGAGCACGAAGGCGCGATCCACAGACGCTCGCCCAGTTCCCGCGCGAGCGGCGCGAGCCAGTCGAGCGTGGCGTTCAGGTCGGTCTTCCAGATGTTGCGGCCGTTGATCGCGCCGACCGACAGCACGCGCGTGGCAGGCAGTTTCTGCGCGGCCAGCGCCACTTCCTCGCGCGCGTTGATCGCATCGATATGCAGGCCGTCGACGGGCAGGCCGCACGCGAGATCGAGATTCTCCCTGAGCTCGCCGAAGTACGTCGCCAGCAGCAGCTTCACGCTGCGCTCCTCGAAGCCTTCGTAGGCGTGCACGAACGCCTCGCGCCACGCCGGCTCCAGTTCGGTGACGAGAATCGGCTCGTCGATCTGCACCCACTCCACGCCCACCGCGTTGAAATGACTCAGCAGCGCGCGATACACCGCCATCAGACGCGGCAGCAGCGCGAGCTTGTCGGAGTCGTCCTTCGCCTTGCCGAGCCACAGATACGTGAGCGGCCCGATGATCACCGGCTTGGCCTTCACGCCCTGCGCCTGCGCTTCTTTCAGCTGCGCCGAGAGACGCGAGAAGTCGAGATTGAACTGCGTCTGCGCCGTGAATTCAGGGACGATGTAGTGGTAGTTCGTGTCGAACCACTTCGTCATTTCGCCGGCCGCCACGCCGCCGCAGCAGCCCGCGTGCTCTTGCGCGCCTGCCGCCGAACGGCCGCGCGCCACGCGGAAGTAGTTGTCGAGCGCGTCGCCGTGAAAGCCCTGCACGCGTTCCGGCAGGTTGCCGAGCGTGAAGCTCATGTCGAGCACCTGATCGTAGAACGCGAAGTCGCCGACCGGCGCGAGATCGAGCGCGCGCTGATGGGCCCAGTGGCGCGCGCGCAGTTCGGCGCCGAGCGCCGTCAGTTCGTCGCGCGAGCTTTCGCCTTTCCAGTAGCGCTCGAGGCCGAATTTGAGTTCGCGTTTCGCGCCGATGCGCGGGAAGCCGAGGTTGTGTGTCGTGACCATGTGCGCTGCCTTCCGTTAAAAAAGGTTCCAGGATGGCAGCGATCATAGGGCTTTCCGTCGATGAATAAAAATGGTGTTATTTCATCGATTGATTAGATATTTTCATTTACCTTGAATTGTCTGCTCGCCGCGCGCGATTAGCCGAACTCATTCGTCGAATGCAATCATCGAACGCATGCGCGCATCGAATGCGCATCGAATGCACACGCGTCTGCACGCGTTCGCGCAAGCCTTCCGTCGCACTCGCGCAGGACGACAGCAATCCTTTTTTATCAGTAGAATGCTGCAAACGCGCCGGTGTCTTTTGTTTCGAAACCGGCTTGCGGAGTGCATATCGAGGGAGCATGCCGACCCGCTTTCAGGACGCCATTCAGGACCACAAGGCGAGCGGAGTCGAACCATGCGCGCGGGGGCCGTCGCGATATGACGCGGATAAGTCAAATGCATAGCCTGTCGCGCTTGTCCCGCGCTTGTCACGCGCAATGGGCCGGCTGATTGCATCGGCGCATCGCGTATCGGGGATCGCACGCGCGCCCAGATCCATTTCTTGTGGTACTTACCTAGCCGCAATACCGTGTATTCCAAAACACAAATCGATCCGGTAGTGAGCTTCCGCAACTCGCAGGGCGAGCAGGTGCGGGGCACGATCATCAATCTCCAGCGCAAGTCCCTGGTGATGGAGGTCTATAACCCGTACTCGATCGTCCAGGTCAGCGAGGTGCTGAGCGAGCTGTCGGTCAAGATGGGTACGGAGCACGCTTATTCGGGCAAGGCGGTCGTCATCAGCATGGTCAATACCGGGCTGACCGCGATCGTCTCGGTCACGCTGATCGACGAGTGGCGCGAACTGAGCGGCGGCGTGCTCGAAGCGCGCGCGGTGGGCGACGAAGCGCGCCGCTTCGCGCAGGAATGGGCCGAGCGTTTCCAGATCCGCCGCGATTATCAGATCGCCGTCAATCAGCTGCGCGCGTTCCTCACCGACATGTCGCGCTGGGTCGAGCAGGCCGATCTCGCCGACACGCTGCCGAAAGAGGGCAAAAGCCTGCGCGAGGACTTCTTCCTCGAACTCGCCTCGCCGCTGATGCAGCGGACCAAAATCTATTTCGACGAATTCGAAGGCGAAGCGCGCCAAGTGGACGAAGAACTCGCGCCCGCGCATCGCGCGTTCGCTCAGGCCGCGCTCCATCCGCTGCTGCTGCGTTCGCCCTTCGTGTTCCGCACCTTCACGAAGCCGCTCGGTTATGCGGGCGACTATCAGATGGTCAACCAGATGCTCGACGATCCGCGCCAGGGTCCGAGCACGTATTTCCAGATCGTCAACGCGGCCTTCCTGCAAACGGCCGTGGCGCGCGCACACCGCAACCGCATCGACCTGCTGGTCGATTACCTCACGCGTCTCGCCAACGCGGCGCGCGCCGCGCAGCGGCCGTTTCGCGTGCTGAACGTGGGCTGCGGTCCCGCGCAGGAAATCCAGCGCTTCATTCAGGAATACGACGAGCCGCAATGGCTGACCTTCGAGCTGCTCGACTTCAGCCAGGAGACGCTCGACTGGACGCGCAACCGGCTCGGCTCGCTCGCGCAGTCGGCGGGCAAGCCCATGATGATCAGCTACACGCACGACTCGGTGCATCATCTGCTCAAGCGCCGCATGGACGAGCACGCGCCCGACGCGCGCATTTTCGACGCGGTCTATTGCGCCGGTCTGTTCGACTATCTCTCGGACAAGGTCTGCGCGCGCCTGAATCAGTATTTCGCGAGCCGCACGCGTGCGGGCGGCCGTCTGCTCGTCACCAACGTGCACGCCGACAACCCCGAGCGCCTGAGCATGGAGCACGTGCTCGAGTGGTATCTGATCTACCGGAACGAGGCCCAGATGAACGCCATCATGCCGGAGCACAGCGGCGAGCCGCGCCTCTATACCGACCCGACCGGCGTGAACGTATTCGCCGAAGTCGTGATCGGCCTGCCCCCCGCCGCCTGACATGACGTCCTCTCAGGTGGGCCTGCAATCGACCTATCGTGAAGAGCTGCGCGACTACCGGCTGCTGTGCAGCAAGGCGGGCGGCCTCACGGTGATCGCGCTCGTGCTGATGGGCATGGCGCTGGATTACGTCGTGTATCCGGGTCAGCAGAAAACCTTCGCGCTCGTGCGCGTGGCGACCAGCGTGGCGATCGGCCTCGCCCTGCTCTCGCTCTACACGCGGACGGGGCGGCGGCACGTGCAGGTCATCACCTTCTGCTGGCTGCTGCTGCCGCAGATCATGATTTCGTGGATGATCTACGCCACGCTCGGCGAGGGCTCGCTGTTCTACGCCGGCCTCATGCTGACCATCTTCGCGGTGGGCATCCTGTTTCCCTCGGGCGCGTGGCAGACGCTCGCGTTCGGGCTCGCCACGGTCACGCTCTATTACCTCGCCTGCGTCGCGCATGCGGGCGGCATTCAGGACGCGAGCAAGTTCGAGTTTCAGCTCATCATCATCTTCTTCTGCGCGCTCGCCAGTTCCATCTACACGTACTTCAACGAGAAGGGCCGCTTCCAGCTCTTTCGCCTCAAGGACGAAGTCGCGCACAAGAACGACCAGCTCGCGCGCACCAACGAGAATCTCGCGCAGATCAAGGGCCAGTTGTTGCAGCAGGAGAAGATGGCGGCGATCGGCACCTTGTCGGCGGGGCTGCTTCATGAAGTCAACAACCCCGTGAACTTCTGCCTGATGGCGATCGAGATCGCCATGGAAGAACCGGAGGTCAAGCACAGCGCGTCGCTGCAGGAATGCCTGATGGACGTGAAGCAGGGCATGCATCGCATCCAGCACATCGTTTCCGATCTCAAGACCTTCGCTTACCGCAAGCCCGGCGCGGCCGCCGACGACGTGCCCTTCCTGTTCGAGAAGGCGCTCGATTCGTCGATCCGGCTCAGCGCGCACGAACTGCGCGGCGTGACGCTCACGCGCGAGTTGCCCGCCGACACGCTGGTGCTCGGCGACGAAGGCGCCATCATCGGCGTGCTCATCAATCTGTTTTCCAATGCGGCGCTGGCCATGCACAAGGCCGGCACCGCTTCCCCGCAGGTCCACGTGAGCGCGCACTGGCGCGACGAGCGGCTGCACGTGAACGTGCGCGACAACGGCCCCGGCATCGCCGCCGAGCATCTCGCGCGCGTGTTCGAACCGTTCTTCACCACGCGCGAAGTCGGCCAGGGTCTCGGCCTTGGGCTGTCGATCAGCTATGCGGTGATCGAGCGGCACGGCGGCACGCTGTTCGCGGAGAGCCAGCTCGGCGAGTGGACCGCGTTCAATTTCGATTTGCCCCGTGTGGAGTGAGGCCGACATGAGCGACACCCAGCAAGTCCGGCCAACCGTCGTCTATGTCGACGACGAGGAGCTGGCCCGCAAATATTTCGCGCGCTCGGCGGGCAGCGCCTACGAGGTCCTGCTCGCCGAAAGCGCCGACGACGCCCTCGCGCTCCTGAGCCGCGAAGGCGCGCGCGTCTCGGTGCTCATCACCGACTTCCGCATGCCCGGCCCACATGGCGACGCGCTGCTGAAGCAGATCGCGCAGACCTATCCGCAGATCGTGCGGATACTCGTGACCGCTTATGCCGACAAGGACGCGCTGCTCAACGCGCTCGCGTCCGGCGACGTGTTCCGCATTCTCGAGAAGCCGCTCAGCGTGAGCATGGTCCGCGAGGTGCTGGCCGCCGCCACGGCGCGCCCGCCGTCGGCCCCCAATTAAAGAATCGAATGCACAGGAGTGACTCATGAGCGACACGACGGCCAGCCCGATGACGCCAACGCCAACGCCGCCACCGCCGGCGATTCTGTTCGTCGACGACGAAGCGACCGCAGTCAAATATTTCGAGCGCGCGATCGGCGCGATCGCGCCGGTGGTGACGGCCGGTTCGGTGCAGGAAGGCAAGGCGCGCCTCGACGCGCACGCCGCCAGCCTCGCCGTGCTGGTCTCCGATCAGCGCATGCCGGGCGAACAGGGCAATGAGCTGCTGCGTTACGCGCGCGAGCGTTATCCGCACATCGTGCGCATCCTGACGACGGCGTATTCGGAACTCGACCAGACCGTCGAGGCCGTCAATCAAGGGCAGATTCATCGCTACATCAAGAAGCCGTGGGACATCACCGCGCTGCGCATGGAGATGAAACAGGCGCTCGAACTCGCGGGGCTGCGCAAGGAACGCGATCAGCTCGTGCGCGAAAAACTCGGCGTGATGCAGACGCAGACCGTGGCCACGCGGCTCGGCATCGTGCAGACGCTGTGCGCGAGCCTGATCGGCCCGGGGCGCTTTCAGCCGGTGGAAACCTATCTCGCAGGCGCCGATCTCGCGGGCACGCGCAACGTGGAGCCGGACTGGCAGCGCATGGATTACGCCGATCTCGTGCGCGCCGAAAGCGAAGACAGCGGCCGCTTCGGTCACGCGGTCGCCACGCGCCTCGCGGCGCTGCGCGCGCAACACGCTCAACATCCGGAACGCGGCGCGGCCGATGCGCTGACGGTGTTCGCCGAATCACTCGGCGACGCCGTACGCGGCAGCGGCGATTCGCTGATCTGGGCGACGCCGCATACGTTGAGCGAATTTCTTACGCGACCGGTTGGGCAGACCGTCTCGGCGGGCCATGCTGCGTGGCTCGCCTGCCTGCTGTGGCTCGAGGAAGCGGGCGGCGCGCTGCAGTTCGGCCGCGACGCGGACACGATTCTTTGTCGCGCGGCCGCGCGCAATGAAGGTTTCGCCCCCGATCGCCTCGCGGTGTGGATCGAGCGGTTTTCGGAACGCGCCTTCGAGCAGATGAGGGAAACGGCGCGGGGTTAAGCGCACGTTGAGCATGGCGAGCACGCGCTGCAATGGCGTTGTGCTTGCCGTTTATCGCGCTCTTTTTGTCTCTCCGATCAATACCCCGTTTTTTAAAACACCTCATTTTCCACCGATATTCACCGAATTAACCACGAGGTAAATCGGCAATAATTCCCCTCTCCGAAAATCGCGCAAACGTTTAACCGACGCATTTCCTCCTGCGATTTTCTCCGGCATTACTCCGCCCCCATCAAATCCCGCTCACGCCCGCCCCACCAGGCTCACAGCGATTTGCACGTCGAATTCATCCCGCCCCTTTTTAAAATAACGCGCGCAAACCTTTGCGTAAGATTACGAAATGAAAAACCCAATATTTCGACTAAGTTAATACTTAATTTCTGTTTCTTAACGCCGATAAACCCGCTGGCGGACAGGAGACCAGTTCCGCCTCGCTCCGGTCGTTTTCGTCGCGCCCGGTACGAGCGCTATGGAAAAGACGGGGAAATCGAACGATGAATCAGGCATACAACGTAGTCTGGAATGCGAGCCAGGGGACGTGGCAAGCGGTATCAGAACTCGCAAAGCGGCAGGGGCCGCGCTCCGTGTCGGTCGGCACGACGACGCGCGTGGCAGTCAGCGTGTGGCGTCCGGCGCTCAGCGCGCTGTCGCTCGCGGTATCCGCGCTGGCCATCATGGCGCCGACCGGCGCGTACGCAGCCAGTCCCGTGGGCGCGAGCTACAGCAGCGGCGACCCGACGGTCGACGCGGGCACGACGGTGAGCGGCACCTCCACCGGCATCGAAACCAGCGGCAGCATTGGCACGCTCACCAACAACGGCACGATCACCGGCACGTTGTACGCGATCAACAATGCTGTGGACAGCTCGATCACGTCGCTCATCAACGCCGGTACGCTCTCGGGCAACTATGGGGTGTGGAACCGCGGCACCATCGGCACGATCGACAACCAGTCGGTCATCACCGCCAACAACAACTCGGGCATCTACAACAATGCCGGCTCGATCACGTCGATCGTGAACGAAGCCACCGCGGTCATCACCGCGCACAACACCGGCATTCGCAACACCGGCACGATCGACACGATCAGCAACGCCGGCACGATCAACGGCCTCAGCTTCGCCGCGATCGACAACTCGCCCGGCACCATCGGCTCGATCAGCAACACGGGGCTGATGGAAGGCGAAACGTATGGCATCTACAACGGCAGCGTCACGAGTTCGATCGGCACGATCGACAACAGCGGCACCATCGCCGGCACGCTGAGCAGCGGCTCCTTCGGCATCTACAACATCGGCACGATCGGCACGATCGAGAACAGCGGCGCGATCTCCGGCTACGCCGCCGTGCTGAACGGCACCGGCGCGACGATCGACTCGATCAACAATACCGCGCTGATCGGCGGCAGCGAGTTCGGCATCGACAACCAGGGCACCATCGGCACGCTCACCAACAGCGGCACGATCTCCGGCGCGAACACCAACGGCGGCTACGGCATCTACGACATCGGCTCGATCGGCACGATCGACAACAGCGGCACGATCTCCGGCTATTTCGGCCTCTACGCCAGCGCCAACCACGCGATCGACTCGATCAGCAACAGCGGCTCGATCGACGGCGCTTACTACGGCGTCTACAACGACGGCACGATCGGCACGATCAGCAACAGCGGCACGATCTCCGCCACGCTGGCGATCGTCAACAGCCTGGGCACGATCGACTCGATCAGCAACACCAACCTGATCAGCGGCGGCAACGACGGCCTCTACAACGGCGGCACGATTGGCACGATCAGCAACAGCGGCACGCTCTCGGCCACCTACGCCGCCATCGACGCCGCGAGCGGCGGCACGATCACCTCGCTCGTGAACAGCGGCACGATCGTCGGCACCAACAGCGCCATCATCAATTACGGCACGATTGATTCGCTCGACAACACGGGCCACATCGGCGACGCGGCCGCCATCTACAACAACGGCACGATCGGCACGCTCACCAACAGCGGCACGATCACCGGCAACGGCTACGCGATCTCCAACGACACGAACGGGACGATCGGTTCGATCGTGAACTCGGGCGTCATCGCCGGCGACATCAACAACGCCGCGAGCACCGCGCTCACCATCAGCGGCGGCACCGGCACGATCTTCGGCACGCTGACGGGTTACAACGGCACGGTCGGCACGATCTCAAGCTCCGCCTCGGACCTCGTGTTCGATTCGGGCAACCTGCTGCTCAACGACACGGTCAACGTCGGCACCAACACGGTGTACAACAACAGCGCGACGCTCGAAGTCGACAGCGTCACGACCATCACCGGCAACTACTCGCAGGGTCAGGCGGCCACGCTGCTGATCGGCGTGACGAGCGGCGCGACCGCCACCGGCAGCCTCACCGACACCGGCTATGGCCGTCTCGTCGTCTCGGGCAACGCCACCATCGCCTCGGGTTCGTCGGTCGAGCTCAAGAGCACGACGGGCGGCTACAGCTTCGTCGCGGGCCAGCGCTTCGTGGTGGTCGACGCCACCGGCACCGGCACCTATAACGAAGGCACGCTGACCTACTCGATCGCGGGCGTCACCGCCACGCTGACCGGCACCTCGGTGACCACCACCAACGGCCACACCGACCTCGTCGTAACGGTCGACAGCGTCGGCACCACCACGTCGACCGGCGACGGTTCGTCGAGCGGCAGCGGTTCTTCGAGCGGTAGCGGTTCATCGAGCGGCAGCGGCTCGTCCAGCACCTCGACCACCGACTACACCAAGGTCGCCACGCAGCCCAACGCCTCGCACGCGATCTCGGGCCTGCTCGGCTATAGCGGCGTGAGCAACGCCGCGCTGCTGAATCTGTACGACGCGACGCTCGCTTCGCTCGCCTCGGGTTCGAGCGGCACGGCCAACCAGATCGGCAAGCAGCTCGGACCGCTGCAGACTCAGTACGCGGGGTCGGCAGCCACGCTCGACGCGGTCGGCGTCGTCGGCGCGCACATCGACGCGCTGCGTATCGCGCACTCGTCGGGCGCCACCGGCCTTTCGACCGGCGACAGCCCCACGCACTGGACCGCCTGGGGCCAGGCATTCGGCGGCCACGCGAGCCAGGGCGAGCGTGACAACACCGACGGCTACAGCGCGAACTACGGCGGCCTGCTGCTCGGCGCCGACCGTAACTTCGGCGACAACTGGCGCGTCGGCGGCGCGTTCGACTACTCGCACACGGCGATCAACTTCACCGGCAGCGAGTCGGGCGACAGCGCCGACGTCAACGCCTACGGCCTGATCGGCTACGCGAGCTACACCGGTTCGCCGTGGTACGTGAACCTCTCGGGCGCGGCCACGCTGCAGCACTTCGACACCACGCGCGCCGTGACGATGACGGGCTACAGCGGCGTCGCCAACGGCAGCTTCAGCGGCCAGCAGTACGTGGCGCGCGCGGAAACGGGCTGGCCGCTCGCGGTCGCGGGCATGACGCTCACGCCGCTCGCGAGCCTCACGTACAGCTACCTGAACGAAGCGGGCTACACTGAAACCGGCGGCAACGGTTCGGCGCTGACGATCGGCGGCGAGCATTCGAGCTCGGTGCGCAGCGCACTGGGCGCGAAGCTCGAGAAGTCGTTCGGCACCTCGTACGGCGAACTCGTGCCCGAACTGCGCGTGCAGTGGGTTCACGACTACAATCGCACGCGTCAGACGACCAGCGCGAGCTTCGCCGCCGACCCGACGGGCGCCACTGCGTTCACGACGCTCGCCGCCACGCCGCTGTCGAATCTCGCGGATGTGTCGATCGGCGTGACGCTCGTGCGCGCGAACAACATGAGCGTGTCGGCGCGTTACGAGTTGCAGGCGGGTTCCGGGTTCCTGTCGAACACCGGCATCCTGCGTCTGCAACAGCGTTTCTGATGTCGCTTCATGAGCTTCTGATGTAACGGAAGCCGCACGGTCTGCCTGCCGCACCGCCCACACGGGGCGCGGCAGGCGGCCGCAAGTTTCAACCCGGCCCGCTGGGCCACGAATTCGAACACCGCATGCCGGATTCCAACGCTTCTCCGACCCTGACTTTCGCCGAAGCGCTCACGCGCGCCTACGCCCACTGGAACGCGGGGCAAGCCGCTCAGGCCGAACAGCTCTGCCAGCGCGTGCTGGCCGTGTCGCCGGGGCAATCCGACGCGCTGCATCTGCTGGGCCTCATGGCGCACGCCTACGGCAATCTCGACCTCGCGATCGAACATCTGCAAGGCGCCTGCCGCGCGCCGCAGGCGAGCGCGGTGTGCCACGCGAATCTCGCGGAAATGTGCCGTCAGCGCGGCCGTCTCGTCGAAGCCGAAGCAGCCGCGCGCCGCGCCGTCGCGCTCGACGGCGAACTGGTCGCCGCCTGGAACAATCTCGGCATCGTGCTGCAGGAAACGGGCCAGTTCGACGAGAGCCGGCGCTGTCTCGAGCGCGTGGTCGCGCTCCAGCCCGACTCGGCCGAAGCCCACAACAATCTCGGCAACACCTGGCGCAGGCTGGCCCGTTTCGATCTGGCCGAAGCCTGCTACCGCGAAGCGCTCGCCTGCAAGCCGTCGTTCGCGTCGGCGCACAGCAATCTCGCGTTCCTGCTCTCGACCCAGGGACGTCTCGACGAGGCCGCCAGCGAAGCCCGTCTCGCGATCGATCTCGACCCGCGTCTGATCGACGCCTACCTCAATCTCGCCGATGTCGAAAGCGCGCGCCTCGACGCCGCCGCCGCGCTGCGCGCGCTCGACATGCTCGCCGCGTTCGCGCCGCGCCATCCGGGCGCG
>NZ_JAAGPN010000091.1:0-32162 GCF_017104805.1 Paraburkholderia sp. Ac-20347
GACCGACGCCGCGACCATCGCGAGCATCTGGCACGCCACGCTCGGCCATGCGCTCGGCGCGTGGATCGCCCAGGCCGCGCGCGCGCACAACCTGAACGTGGTCGCGCTCGGCGGCGGCTGCTGCGCGAATCGTCTGCTGATGCGCGCGCTCGCCGACGCGCTGCGCACCTCGAACCTCACTCTGCTCACCGCACGCTCGCTGCCCAGCGGCGACGATGCGATCAGCTACGGCCAGGCGTGGGCCGTCATCCAGCAACTCACGTCGTCCGCCACCGTCACGCGGACGACACCCTAAGGAATCCGCATCATGTGTCTTGCGATGCCCGTCGAGGTCATCGAACTCTTGCCGGAACAGCGCGCGCGAGCGAGCGTCGATGGCGTCACGCGCGAGATCTCGCTCGCGCTCGTCGACAACGTCGTACCCGGCGACTTCGTCCTCCTGCACGTGGGTTTCGCGATCGGCAAGCTCGACCGCGCCGCCGCCGAAGCCACGCTCGCGCAACTGGCCGAACTGGCCCGCCAACCCGGCGAGGGCGCCACGCCATGAAATACGTCGACGACTTCCGCAACAGCGAAATCGCGCGCGGCATGGCGGCGCGCATTCACCGCGCCGTCGAACGCCGCCGACGCTACCGGCTCATGGAGTTTTGCGGCGGCCACACGCATGCGATCGCGCGCTACGGCCTCACCGCGCTGCTGCCGCCGCAGATCGAGCTGATTCACGGTCCCGGCTGCCCGGTCTGCGTGCTGCCGGTCGGCCGCGTCGACAGCGCGATCGAACTCGCGCTCGATCACGGCGTCACGCTCTGCACCTACGGCGACACGCTGCGCGTGCCGGGCTCGAAGCGCATGAGTCTCTACAAGGCGCGTGCGGCGGGCGCGGACGTGCGCGTCGTGTATTCGGTTTCCGACGCGTTGGCGCTCGCGAAAGCCGAGCCCGCGCGCGAGGTGGTGTTCTTCGGCATCGGCTTCGAGACCACCACGCCGCCCACCGCGCTCGCGCTCGCCCAGGCGCGCGAGATGGCGCTCGATAACTTCAGCGTGTTCGGCAACCACGTGCTCACGCCGGCCGCCATGCGTCATCTGCTGGCCGAGGACGCCGACCAGAGCGCGCGGCTCGACGGCTTCATCGGGCCGTCGCACGTGAGCACGGTGATCGGCGTGGCGCCCTATCGCGCCATCTCGCGCGATTTCGTGAAACCCGTCGTGATCGCCGGGTTCGAGCCGCTCGACGTGCTGCAATCCGTGCTGATGCTCGTCGAGCAGATCAACCAATGCCGCGCCGACACCGAAAACCAGTTCACGCGCGCCGTGACCGAAGCGGGCAACACGCGCGCCCAGGCGCTCGTGCACGCGGCGTTCGAAACGCGCGCGAGCTTCGAATGGCGCGGGCTCGGCGCGGTGCCGCAAAGCGCGCTCGCGATACGCTCCGAGTTCGCGCAGTGGGACGCGGAACGCCGCTATGCGCTCGTGCCGCGCGTCGCCGCCGACGTCAAGACCTGCCAATGCGGCGCGATCCTGCGCGGCTGCGCGAAGCCGAGCGACTGCAAGCTGTTCGCCACCGTCTGCACGCCCGCCACGCCGTTTGGCGCCTGCATGGTGTCGAGCGAAGGCGCATGCGCCGCGCACTATCAATACGGCCGCTTCGTCGCGCCCGCCCTTTCCTCCGCACGCGCGCCGCGCGCCGTGACATCCGCATGAGATCCGCATGACTGCCTTGCCGACCTCTCCCCGCCAGCCCGAATTCGGCCGCAAACTCGACCTCAAGCAAGGCCGCATCGACCTCACGCACGGCGCGGGCGGACGCGCGAGCGCGCAGCTCGTCGCCGAGCTGTTCGCGCCCGCGTTCGCCAACGAATGGCTCGCGCAAGGCAACGACCAGGCCATCGTGCCGATGCCCGCGGGCCGCCTCGCGCTCACGACCGACAGCCACGTGGTCGCGCCGCTTTTCTTTCCGGGCGGCGACATCGGCACGCTCGCCGTGAACGGCACCGTCAACGATCTCGCCGTGGGCGGCGCGACGCCGCTCTATCTGACGGCCGGGTTCATCCTCGAAGAAGGGCTCCCGCTCGCCGATCTCGCGCGCGTGGTGGCGTCGATGGCGCACGCCGCGCGCGCCGCGAACGTGCGCATCGTGGCCGGCGACACGAAAGTGGTCGAGCGCGGCAAGGCGGACGGCGTGTTCATCACCACGGCGGGCGTGGGCGTGGTGCCGGAAGGCGTGCGGCTCGACGGCGCGCAGGCGCGTCCCGGCGACGCCGTGCTGGTCTCCGGCGCGCTCGCCGAGCACGGCCTCGCGGTGCTCTCGCAGCGCGAGAACCTGGGCTTCGACAGCAGCATCGTGTCGGATTGCGCGGCGCTCAACGGCTTGACGGCGGCGATGCTCGCGGCGTGCCCGTCGCTGCGGCTGATGCGCGACCCGACGCGCGGCGGCCTCGGCAACACGCTCAACGAGATCTGCGCGCAGTCGGACGTGGGCATGCGGCTCGACGAAACCGCGCTGCCGCTGCGCGCGCCCGTGCGGGCCGCGTGCGAGTTCTACGGCCTCGATCCGCTCTATATCGCCAACGAAGGCAAGCTGATCGCGGTCTGCGCCGATGAAGACGCCGACGCGCTGCTCGCGGTCATGCGCGCGCATCCGCTGGGCCGCGACGCGGTGCGCATCGGCACGGTCATCGACGACGCGTATCGCTTCGTACGCCTGACGACGTCGTTCGGCGGCGAACGTCTGGTCGACTGGCTGCACGGCGAAATGCTGCCGCGCATCTGCTGAAAAGGAAACGAGCCGGGCGCAGCGTCTTCGCGCCGCGCGTCCGCTTCATCGTGTGCGGACGCGCGGCGCAAACCGCCTGGTCAGATCGTCAATTGTTCTGCGGCGGCGTGTACTGTGCGGGCGCGCCGCCGCTCGAATCGGAATCGTCGGGCGTGGGCGTCGGCGCGAGCGAGGGTTCCTGCGGCGGATAAGGCGGCAATTGCTGCGACGCGCCCGACGGCCCGAGAATCGGCGGCTCGTTCGACGTCGGCGTTTGCGGCGCGGTGCCGTTGAGAATCGCCGCCGCGCGCGCCGCATCCGACGCGGCAGCCGCCGACGCCGGCGAGATCGCCGAAGCCGACGACGCAGACGAAGCCGCCGCCACGCCGCTCGACGGCGGCACCTCGGCGGGCTCCGGCGCGGGCTCGGGCGCACGCTTGATCGGCGTACCCGGGCGCGGCGCCTCGGCCTTTTCCTTCGACGCGAACAGCGTATCCATCCACGCCTTGAGCTTGTCGCGGAACTGCTCGAACGCGCCCGGCGTCACTTCGGTATCGAAGCGCGCATGCGGATCGACGATGCGCGAGCGGAACGCGCGCTGGAAGAAGTCGCCGACGATCGGCAGCGCGCTGCGCGCGCCCTGGCCCCAGTAGTCGCTGTTGAGCGTCACGCGGCCGTCGTCGAAACCGACCCACGCGCCCGCCACCAGTTGCGGGTCCATGAGGATGAACCAGCCGTCCGCGTTGTCCTGCGTGGTGCCGGTCTTGCCCGCGACGTCGGCGCGAATGCCGAAGCGCGTGCGGATGCTCGAACCCGTGCCGCGATTCACGACGTCGCGCATCGTGTCGAGCAGCGTGCGATCCGCCGACGCCGACAAGGCGCGCTCGGGCGAAGCGCTGCCGAACTGCGCGAGCACGTCGCCCTTGCTGTCCTCGATGCTCGTGACCATGCGCGGCTCCAGATACTCGCCGTCGTTCGCGATGGTGCTGTACGCCGAGACCATTTCCTTGAGCGTGACCGGACTCGTGCCGAGCGCGAGCGACGGCACCGCGTTGAGCTGGCTGTCGCGCACGCCCATCGCGCGCGCGAGACGCGCGACCTTGTCCGGCCCCACCGCCTGCATCACCTGCGCGGTGATGCGGTTGCGCGAGAACGCGAGCGCGTCGCGCAGCGTCATCGGCTTGTTGCTGGGCGGCACGTCGTCGTTCGGACGCCAGATTTCGCCGCCTTCGAGCGGCATTTCCACGGCCTGGTCGATGATCGTGTCGGTCGGCTTCGCGCCGTTCGCGAAGGCCGCGCCGTAGACGAAGGCCTTGAACGTCGAGCCCGGCTGACGGCGCGCCTGCTGCACGTGATCGAACGGCTCGTCCTGGAAGTCGCGGCTGCCGACCCACGCCTTGATCTGGCCGTCGCGCGGATCGATCGCGACGAAACCAGCCTGCACGTCGGTCTTGCTCTTGCAGAGCGCGCGCATGAACGTGCGGTTGGCCGCGAGCTGCTTGAGCGCGTCGTCGTCGTTCGCACCGGCGTCGCGCGCGCTCTTGTAGTCGGGCGTTTCGCGCATGAAGGTCTTGAACAGATCGTTGCTCGCCGAGCAGCCGTTACGACCGCTCCACGCGCCGTTCGCGACGCCCTGCAACTGGTTCGCGTGCTGCTTGAGCGCAGCCGTCGCCATCGCCTGCAGACGCGAATCGATCGTCGTATGCACGACGAGGCCATCGGAATAGATGTTGTAGTCGTTGCGGTCGGCCCACGCGATCAGCCATTTGCGCAGTTGCTGCGCGAAGTGCGGCGCGGGTCCGGGCGGCTCGGTCTGACGCTCGAAATCGAGACGCAGCGGCTGCTTCGAGAGCGTCGCGAACTGCGCGGGCGTGAGCTTGCCGTACTTCACCATCTGGCCGAGCACGGTGTTGCGGCGCGCGAGCGCGCGCTCGGGATTGATCACCGGGTTGTAGTAGGCGTTGCCCTTGAGCATGCCGGTGAGCGTCGCGGCCTGCAGGACCGTGAGCTGATCCGCCGACACGCCGAAGTACGTGCGCGCCGCCATCTCGATGCCGAACGCGTTGTACAGGAACGGCACCGTGTTCAGATAGGTTTCGAGAATCTGCGGCTTGCTGTAGACGGCCTCGATCTTGAAGGCCGTGATCGCTTCCTTGATCTTGCGCGTGAGCGTGGGCGCGCGGCCGATTTCGTCGGGATAGAGATTGCGCGCGAGCTGCTGCGTGATGGTCGAGCCGCCCTGGCGGTCGCCCGAGAAGGTGTGCAGCGCCGCGCCCGCCGTGCGCTTGAAGTCGATGCCGTGATGCTCGTAGAAGCGGTGATCTTCCGTCGAGATCAGCGCGTCGACCATGTGCGGCGAAATCTGGGCGAGCGGCACCCATTCGCGGTTCGACGGCTTGAATTCGGCGAGCACCTTGCCGTCCGCCGAGAGAATCTGCGCCGGCCGGTCGACGCGCGCCTTGCGGATGTCGCCGATGCTGGGCGTAAACGGAATCAGCACCAGCACGTAGAGCAGCATGGCCGCCGGCAGCGCGCCGATGGCGATCAGCACGCCGCGCCGCGTCGGATGGCGCAGGTGATGCAGCCCGCGCGCGAGGCGCGGACGCGCGAAGGCGCAGACGCTCGCCGCAGCGGGCTGGAGACGGGAGGACAACTTCGCGACGAGGTCGCGGATGAACGGCACGGAACGCTTCACGCGGGGCTTCGGGGTCGGCTGGCAAAGCGTGCATCGTACCAAAACTGCCGGACGCGGCTTTCATCGGGCCTGCGGGCGACGTGGACGCGCGCTCAGAAAATCAGCGACAGCGCGATGGCCATCCAGACCGCCAGCGCGCCCGCGAGAAAGACGCGCCGGGCCAGCAGAAAGCGCGTTTCGTCACCGGGCGGCGCGGGCGAGGTGGCGAGCCACGGCACGCTCGCGAGGCAGGCGAAGCCCGCCAGCGCGATCGCGACGACCATGCGGTCGGCGATCCGCCACGGCGTGGGCTCGTGCAAGCCCCAATAACCGAGGAAGACGATGCCGATCGAGAACATCGTCGACGCGGCCGAACTCAGTGCGACGACCGATCCGGTCGGTGATTGCATGACGAACCTCCCGCGCGCCGCGCGATGGACGGTGCGGCCATTATCGGCGCGGGCCGCGGCAGGGGCAATGCGCGGCGCGGCCGCTGCTGAACCCGGCCCGGCTTCAGGCTTCAGGCTCAGGCCTTCGGGCGCACCATCTGGAACATCTCGCCGATCTGCGCGTAGTCGGCGCGATAGCCCGCGCGCATGATCGGCTGGGCGGCGTGCGTGTCGAACAGGCCGTCCTTCAGGAAGCGCTGCTGGATATGCACGCCGACCACCTGGCCGAGCGCGAGCCAGTTGTCCATCGGCGTGCCGTCGAGCGTGTGCAGGCGGATGACCTGCAGCAGCTTGCATTCGAGCGCGGCCGGCGATTCAGCGACGTGCGGCACCGCCACGTTGCGGCCCGGCGCGGGCGTGAGGCCCGAGAGCGCGAATTCGTCGACGTCGGCGGCGACCGGCGCGGAACTGCGGTTCATCTGCTCGGCTAGCGGGCGCGAGGCGAGATTCCAGACGAATTCGCCCGTCGCCTCGATGTTGGCGATGCTGTCCTTACGGCCCTCGCTGCTGAATCCGATGATCGACGGAAACGAGGAAAACGCGCCGAAAAAGCTGTAGGGCGCGAGGTTGAGCACGCCCTCGGGCGAGCGGCTCGAGATCCAGCCGATCAGACGCGGCGCGACGATCGCCTTGAATGGATCGTGCGGCAGCCCGTGGCCGGCGGCGGGGTCGTAGAAGTAGGTGTCGGACATGGTCGTGTGGCGGGTTTGATGCGGCCCACACTATGACACGACGGGGCGGGGCTTGCTGGGCGGGGCTTGTTCACAGTTTTTGTTCACAAAGCTGTGTATAACATCGGTCCGGCATCGCTCAGGCCCACCCCGCAAGGCTTTGCGGGCGGAATCCGGGGAAGGAATTTTTCCCCCGGAGCCTCCGTTCGTCTATTCCCCCACGTTTCCCCAAATGCCGCAGCGCAGCAATCAGCGCTTTCGGGGTTGAGAGATACTCTTGTTAGACCATACGTCTGTTGCGTAAAACATAGAAGTCAACGCCGAAGTGCTTGCAGATCCTACCGGATATGTGTCTGGTAGATTTCTGACGACTGATCCGTCCATGTTGCTCCGCACACATCCTCGGGGAACGGAGCGCCGTTCCCCGGCCTGCCCAACTCCCCCCAAAAATCACACCCTGTGATTTTGGTACGTCACCCGCGCCTGATCGTCATGCACAGCTGCCTGAACTGTCGCCAGTCGTTCTCCCCTCCCACTTCAGCTCGCGCCGGGGCGGCCGCTCGGCAGCACCATCCCTGTCCGGCGTGCGCCGGGAATAAAGGTTCGCACTGCCGCGCACCGCCTGCGTGTGCTGGTCCACTTCACGACGCGCCAGCGCGAGCCTCAGCACGGTCCGAACCGACGACGTGCTGTTGCCCGTCAGCGCCGCCTCCTGATGCGAGTGATACCGCTCGCCCTCGCGCATGGCACGGAGGACTTCCGCCAGCACGGCTTCTTCCGATTTCACCCTGAAATTCATCTGGCCGCTCCTTTGCCGAAAACCGTGGTGTCTGGAGGAAGGTCCACCAGATGCCACTGCCTCGCCTCGGGATCAAACAGCGCGAACTGGTTGCAATGTTCCACGCCCACCTCGGCAAGCTGTATCGACTTCACGGCGGCGCGCACCGTAACGTTCACCTTTTCGATATTCCAGTCCAGCACCTGTCTGTTGGTGTCGCGCCATGCGAACAGGCCCGCGCGTTCATGAACGCTGTCGAGCAGCATCATTCCGCGAGAATCGACTTCAAAGCGGTTCGCCTGGGTCAGTGGGCGCTCGACAACCAGCGAAGCGCTTGCGAGACTCCCATCGGCTTCCCGCACGATGCAGCCGTTTACTGCGGGCCAGCCGAAGCGCAGGTTCGCGACCAGACCGAGCCCGTCACGCCGCCTGAAAAGGCACCTGGGTGCGTCTGATGCGTTGATGATCGTGTAGGTTCCCATGCTGCTCGCACCGGCAAGCATGAGATCAATCAGCAGGTGAAGCGGTGAAAGAAAGCAGGAGACCGCTGGTCCGAACTCGGTATCCAGTGCCCTGAACCCGAAATTCTCCTTTCCGTCATAGATCCTGCTTTCGCAAACCACTGTCCACAGCGGCATGTCAGTGAAATATGGTGTGTGCCCGTCTGCGTGGCCATCCGTCCCTATCATCATGATTAGGCATCCTAATTGTTTATGCTGCACCCCTGCCTGGTCGGAGTGCCGGTCGATTACCCGTTGAGCGTCAAGCCCATCCACTGGAAGCCGCGCGCTTCCTCCAGCGAGCACAGCCACATCCATTGCCCGGGGACCATCGGGCAGGACGAACGGTCTGTGGTCAGCGGCACGGTGCGTACCGCGTCGAACTTCTGCCCCTTCTCGACGCGCAGGATATCGGTGGGTCCGGACTCCTTCGTCCAGCCCTCCCAATAGCCGCTTTCCGGGCAGACGCCCCCCGTGCAGAGGTTCATGTAGCCGTACTTCTCGCGCTTCTTGAATCGTTCTTCCTCGCGCCTCTGCTTGCGCATTTCCGGCGTGAGGTAGGGGTATACGCGATTGAATCTCACGATCCACAAGCTCGGCGGTGTACTAGCCGTTGTCTCTCCACGCCCATCGCCGTAAGACAATTCAACGTCAACTGGAAAACGACTGTTGGAGGTAGGGTTGGCGCGATAGCGATAGCGATGAAGTGCAGGCGTAGGGGGAAGCCCACTTCCCATGTCATTGCCCTGATGCTTCTCGCCGTCGCCGTCAATCCAGTAATCTGCCAAATCGAGATGCTTTTTCAACATGGACGGAGTGATTCCAACAACTGAAACATAGAAGTACAACTCAAATCGGGAAGGAACAATTTTCACACCGGAACGATCATCAGAATAATCAAACGGATCATCCTCAGTTTCAATCTTTATATTTGCTTCCGGTATGTTTTTATTAGTGAAAGAATATTCAAGACCAAGACCGGATGGCTTGTATTTTCCAATTGACCTAATCACTCCAATGTTTAAATTTTCTTTCTCGAACGGCCTGTCGTCGCGTAGCACCGCCATTACTTCGTCCAGGACCGAATAAATTGCTTGCCTCTGCACGTCTGCCACACCACTAACCATTTCCCTTGACTCCAAGTTGGTCGAGGACGCGCTCGTACTCTGATGTGCATACACCGGGATTGAGAACCTTATGGCGATTAGGAGCAAGCCAATATTCAGTAACAGCGTCCTGCGTTGCATATGCATCTTCCTCATGATATTGACTGCGATAACCGGGATCATGCTGCGCCATTGCCAGCGCTTGATCGCGTGTAATTCCTCGCATCTCGCACACCGCTAATTCCACCGCTGGCGCATCAGCCAGTATCAATTTATATTCTGCACTCCCCCTGTCGTGCTCCTGCATGTATGCGATCAACCACCAATAGTAGAAAATCAGCATGCGATGCATACCAATTTTTACAAGACTATCGGCGGGAAAAGCAGTATTTATTGCTATATTTTTAATCTGAGCAAGCGCAATATTCTGAAACATCTGACTCATTCCAGGGAATTTTGCATAGTCGCCACGATAACTCCCAAATAAAGACATCATCCAAAATGTCTGCTGGCAGTGTCGAGCCTCGTGATAAATAAACCATGCAAGCTGTGCCAAGCGGAAATCGAGCACACCTTGATTTTTTGCCACATCCTTATTAGCAATTTTCGCCTGTTCAACATCATCCGCAGCCGAAATTATGGTTTGAATAGACCCTTTTACAACCGCCATCGTCCATTGGGTACCAACAAACGCAGCGGCGGTATCGCTTCTCAGATCAATATTGAGTTCTGCAGCGTTACTTTCCGTAGCGATTTCCAACTTTGGCATCGCATTGTCTGGCAAACCAAAGATACCTTCCCCTAGCGCCGTCCATAGTGGTTCGAGGACTGCCTTTGCTATCGCGTCTCTAATCACAGCGTCCGACTTCAGCCTTAAGCCTGCCCAATCTATTGCGGTAAGCGTACTCTTCACCGCTGCCGTGTATGCCTTTGCCACCGGATACTCCACATCCGTTCTGGCGTGAACACTAGGTGGCTGTGGCTTTGCATCGGCCACGTAACGATAGAAGCGCAGGCCGAAATTCAGCGGGTCACACGATAGAAAGACTGGCTGCTTGCCCTCTGATGTTACTGTCCTCTGAGGTGTCGAAACGGTCTTGTTGCCAACCTGCATCGTCTGCGCGGGTACGGGCGCAGGCGGCGGCGGCGGTAGGCTCGCGTCGCGGTAGACAGTCGTATTGGCCATCCCGACCACGTCTTCCGGCGCGCTCTGCGACATCAGCTCGATCATGCCGAACATCGTCGCATTGCTCGTGACTGACGCCATTTCCCCCAGCTCATTTGTCACGCCGCTGATGACCCGCCCATCATCGAGCGTTATGCGGTACGGCTGGTTGGGAATCGCGAAGCCCCCCTGGTTCTCCACCAGCACGTGATGCGCTGCGAACTTGCCGGGGCTGTCCGGCGTCACCGGAAACTGCACCGGTTGACCTTGCGGGTCCGCTGTCGCATGTCCTGCCGCGTGAATCAGATGCTGTCCGTTGGTGTAGACGTAGAACCCATCCGGTCGCAGGCTGACAAGCGTGTTGTTGCAGCGGAGATTGATCCCCTTCGGCGCATTGATGTCGACACGCCCCTGGGTGCTCGTTACCGTCATGTCATCCTGCGACATCAGCGTCATCGTGCCGTTGCGCGACTCGGCATGGACCGGCCCGGTCGATATCAGCCGGATGGTCTCCTGTGCATAGAAGGCAATCTTCTCCAGCACCGACACCAGCAACGACTTGCCCGCCGCAAGCGACACGTGACCCGTGGCGCTTGCCGCCAGATGCCGCCCGCTCGACAGGTGCAGGTCGTCGGTCGCCGCCGCCTGGATGCCCGCCGCGCTCGCGAGCAGCAGGTGAGGCCGCTCGAATTCAGGGAAATCATCCGCGCCCGCGCGCGTGTTCGCGCTGCCGCGAAGCTCATCGTTGGCGGTCTTGATCGCCTTCACCGCGTCGCTCTGGTCGCGCCCCGGCTCCTGTGCGCCGCGCTGCTGCGCGAGTTGCGCCGCGTTTTCGTGGATGTCGCGCGCCGCCGTCAGCAGCGCTATCGCTTCACCGTTCTCCTTGATCTTGCCCTTCGCCAGCAGACGCGCGAACGTGGTGTGCATGCTACCGAGCGCCGCGCGCAACGCCATGAACCCGTCCGTGCGCACCTCGGCACCCAGACCACGTGGTTCCTGAAGTCCCGTGTCGTCGTCAACGCGGCGGATATGGCCAAAATGCGCGCCGGTCTTTGCCGCATCGGTCGCAAGCTGCACCTGCTGCCCGCCGTGGGTGTCATCGAACACCAGATGGTTCGAACCGCTTCCACCGGACTCCCTCGTGCGTATGCCGGTCAGCCACATGTTTTTGGCCAGTTCCCAGGGCGGCGGATTGTCCCTGTTCCCCAGGCCGCCCGCAACGTAGGGCATGTCGGGGTTGCCGTTGATGTGCTCCACCACCACTTCACTGCCGATGCGCGGCAGGAACACCGAGGACGCCCGGCCGTTCTGCCAGGGCTGCGCGGGCCATAGCCAGATGAACGAATCGTTGTCGTATTTTCCCTGCCGGTCAGCGACGAGTTGTACGCAGATACGCCCCTGGGCGTCCGTCCAGAGTTCACTTCCTTCGGGGCCGGTCACGATTGCCCGCTCAGCACCAATCACCGGCCACGGCGTAACGATGGGCAGGCGGAAGTGACAGCCTTTGGCGGGCTGTGCCTCGAACTCGCAGTCGCAGCGAAAGGCCTGTTCCGTGCCGCTCGCCTGGTCGTTGCACTCGATATCGAGATTCATCGACAAGACCAGCCATTCCTGATTGACCGTGGCGAGTGGATGTTCCGTCAGTTCGAACGTGTAGCCCGGACGCAGGCCCCGAAGATGACCCGAACCCCGGATGCGCATACCCTGGCAACGGATGGACTGCATGCGCACCATCGCTGCCTGCCGTGCCTGCTCATCGTTATCGAGCGGCCTGCCGTTCAGCCCCATCGCACCTTGCAGGGGCTGGCTCACATTCACGCCGTACTCATAGAACTCCTGATCCGCCTCCGCTGTCTCGCGGGGATCGTGGTCAGTCTCCCGCAAGGGGGTGTTGGAGCGCCGCAGGCGCGGTGCCATGGGATCGTGGTCTACGACCGTGACCTTGCCCTCGGTCCAGTGACTGTCCAGCTCCAGCCACTCGATGCACTCCTCGTCCACGCGGTTCTCACCCGGCGCGTAGCGCAGCGTCTCGTACGCCTCGCCGTGCTGCTGAAACGCGCCCATCGTGTCCGCGATGACGAGGCGGTGGAATCCTTCCGAGTGCTCAAACCAGAAGAACAGACCCGCGCGCTCGCACCAGCGCATGAAGCACGTGAAGTCAGATTCGAAGTGCTGCCGTTGCAGGTCGCGCACGGGATAGTGTTCGCCGTGGATCGGCCCCGCGATACGCCAGTCGATCGATATCGGGTAGTCCGCCAGCAGTTCGCGGATCGCATCGATCACTGTCCGGTTCTGGACAATGCGATAGTTCTGCCCCATCGCCGCCTGCTTCAGCGTCGGCTCCAGCACGAATTCGTAGACCATCGTGCGATCGTTACACTCGATGAAGCGCGCCGTGCTCACCCGCCCGGTAATCTCGCGCACGTGAAAACCGATGTTGCCCCGCCCCGTATCGCCAGGCATGCCGGGGATGAACGTGCCACGTCCGGGAATGTCGATGAACACCGTAACCTCGGTGCCGACGATGGCATCCAGATCGAGCGCGGTGTCGAGCGTCCACGGCGCGCGCAGATCGGTTTTCGCGCGCACGGTGTAGTGAAAAAGGCCGCCGACCGACTCCGTACCCTTCAGGCTGATGGGGACCAGCAGGGAATGCGTCACTTCCTTCTGCGGCACGGTGGGGTTCAGACGCCAGTACCAGTCCTCGCGCGGCGTGAGCGGGGTAAATCGAGGAATGGCCGGGCCGTTGATCTCCATCGGCCGCTCGGGCGCACGATAGCGTTCCCGGCTGATATCGCTGTGGTTTTGCATGGAATGCCTCACGCCCTGATGAGCGTGGCGCCGCACGCGGTTGTGTCGCCAATGAACATCACCTTCACGCCGTTATGCGTGCGCGAGCCGGATGCCTTCCCCGGATAGTCGCCGCCGCACTTCGGGCAGCGCACCAGATGCCCTTCGAGCATCACCGGCACGCCATGGTGTTGCAGATTCGACGCGGCTTCGATGACTTCACCGCCATGATCCGTGGTGTCGCCGAGGCGGGCGACTTCACGACCCGTTATGTTGTCTCTCATCGGCCATCGCCTCCATGAATTCCGCTGAACACTCATTGGTGCATGGGGGATAACCAGGGCGATATGAGAGGTATCCGAATAGCGAATGCGCGGTGCCTGGTTTGTTGTTCCTGTTGATTTGCGCCAGGATTCGGAGATCGTTCGCTATCCAAATTCATTTGGCGACACGGGCGAGCAACCCGTGACTTGCTGTCGCTTCGCGCCATAAGAGAACGGACAGATCAACACTTCCGTCTCAATAGTACTTCAGCGGATTTGCGGAAGATTTATCCACAGTTTTTGTTCACAGCCTTGTTGATAACACAAGGGCAGATCACGCAAGCCCTTGCCGCCAAAGCGAAAACTGACCGTGCATCGCGTGCGCGTCCGGCGCTTGCCTGGACATTGCCCAGGCATTGCGCCAAGCCCCAATGCAACAAGGCCGACTCTCTTTCGAGAGCCGGCCTTGTTCGGCGTATTCGGTGCAGATGAGACGCGTCCTGCGGACGGCGGCGTGTTACCGCGCCATGCGCTGCGTCTCGATTGCCTTCGGTCCGGTCGACTTAGTCGCGCGGCAGGCCGAAAGGCGTGTACTGCGAGCGGCGGATGCGTTCGGCTTCGCGGTGACGCGCTGCGTACGAATAGTCAGCATCCATCGGCAGATACGGCGACGCGAAGAGGTCGCTCACCTTTTGGATCAGTGCGAGGATATAGCTCATTGCGACTCCCGGTTGGTTGGCGTTTAGGGTTTTCCCTGACAGCAACAATTATAGGGTTTTCCCTAGGCCAACGCTAGTGCAATGCAGCAAAAAAACCGCGGCAGCGCGTCGCAGACGCGCGATCACAGCCTATGCGTTGCATCAAGGCAACACATAGGCATCCTGTGATTTAGGGGGTCGAAACGATTCAGCCGCGAACGCGCTAGCGCGAGATCTGCTGGGAATGCGCGTGCGCTTTGGTCTTGTTCTTGGTCGCGGCGTGTTCGGCGGCACGCTCGGTCGGCTTCGCCGCGCGCTTGACGTGACGCGGTTCGGCGGGCGCAACCGGCTTGCTGACCGGTGCGGTGACCGGCGCAGGCGGCGCGATTGCGGCGACCGGAGCTGCCGCTGCCGCGGCGAGCTGCGCCGACATGGCGTCCAGCGAAGCCTGCTGTTTCTGCATCAGCACCTCGACGCGCTGCTGCTGCGCCAGCGAATCGGACGACAGCGTCGCGATCATCAGCGTTTGCGCAATCGCCACGAGCACCGTGACGACCAGCGCCGCAACCGCCGCGATCAACATCCACTTCGTGCGGCGCGCCTGCGCGCCCAGCGTCGCGACGGTGTCGGCGAGCGAGGCGGTCAGCGCGGGTTCGGGGTGCGCGGCGGGTTCAAACTTCGCGGCGGGTTCGAAACCCGACACTGAGCCCGTCGCGCCCGTTGTTGCGGCGAACGGCACGAACGGCTCCCAGCCCGGCGTCATCGGTTTGGTCTGCGGCGCAGCGTGTTCCGGCGATGCGGACAAATCGGGCGCGGGAGACAAAACGGACGATACAGGCGGCGTGAAATCGAACGGCTCGGCAGGCGCAGGCGTCACCGCCGGCGTCTCGGCCACTGCGGCCTCGGACACGGCGGCAGCAACCGGCGCCGCCGCAAACACCGGCTCGACTCTCGAACCTTGCACACCAAACGCGCCCGCTCCGGGTGCGTCGTCGCCTTCCGGCGTCGGCATGACCGGCGCTTTCTGGCGCGCGGCGCGCCGTGCGGCGGGCGCGGACGACAGACGCGGCTCGCGCAGGCTCACCGGCGACGCCGAACTGGCCACGGAAGCCGCCTCAGCCGATGCCAAACCGTCGTCCGGGCTATCGCCGAACAGGTCGAGCGTGCTCACTTCGCGCGCGTCGGGCGCTTGCGGGTCGGGGGATTCGAGGGATGGCGCCGGGGTCCGGCGACGGGAAGGCGCGCTGCGTGACACGCGCTCGGGACTCAACAGTCCGTTGTCTGCTTGATTGACGGATTCGGCCATGGATCAACGACAGGGCTTGCATCTTATTGACACTCGCGTCGCACGGCCGTCCCGCCTGGCCGCAGTGCGACAGCCGCGCTCGCTCCTCGGGCGCACGTGGTCTCGTTGGTCGCGCGCCCATGGGCAGCCATCTTATCCGCAAACGTTCGCCCTGTCCCCCTGGCCAATATGAAACATGCGTGACGCATGCGTTCGATCAGCTTTGCGGTCCGTCCTCGCGGAACTCTCTCACCACCTGCAGCTTCTTCAGCGCCTCGCAGATCGACGCATATTCGGGCGACGAGACGCGGCTCAGCACGATCATCACCTCGTCGAGTTCGGGCGAGTCGTCGCTCTGCTGGACCACGAACTGCTTGACGCGCGGGCTCGACACGCCAAGCGCGTCGTGCAGCGAATGGAACGTGAGCGCACCGCGATCGACCAGCAGCGAGATGCGGCGGCGCTGCCGGAACGTGATGAAGCGCCGTTCGAGCGGTTTGATGCCCGCGAGGATGATGAGGATGATCACGGTCGCTGCAATCGACGCCGTATAGAGCCCGCCGCCGACCGCGAGGCCGATGGCCGCCACCGACCAGAGGCTCGCGGCCGTGGTCAGCCCGCGCACGATCTCGCCGCGCAGGAGGATCGAGCCCGCCCCCAGGAAGCCGATGCCCGAGACGACCTGCGCCGCCATCCGCGACGGGTCGAGCACGACGTGGTCGCTGTTGAGGACGTCCGCGAAACCGAATGCCGAGACGATCATGATGAGCGCCGAGCCCACGCACACGAGCATGTGCGTGCGCAGCCCGGCGGCCCACGAGAGGCGTTCGCGCTCGAAACCGATCACGCTGCCCAGCAGCGCCGCCATCACGAGGCGCGCAATGATTTCCCAGTTGTTGATCATGATGTTGCTCTCCGTTACGTCGTGGGCGCGCTCCGTTGCCCGACTTCCTGCATCGCGCGCGGGCCGCCCTGTCGTTGGTATTGCCGCGGCGCACCGCGGCCTGCTCCACCTGCCCGGCCCGATCTTCGGGGCGAAGGGGCCGGGGCGTACAATCGCGGACACTGTCCGGCTCTGCGCGCCTCCTTGCGCGCCTATGCAATACATGAACACCGCTACCGGCGCAGCCAGCCTGCGCAATCATTTCGACCGCATCGTGCTGCCGCTGTGGCGCGGCCCCGGCTTCAACTCGGCGCTGCGTCTGCCGCACGAAGCGCTCGCCGTGCGCGACGGCCACGCCGCGCCGCTGCCCGACACGCGCTATCGCGCCATGGCCTGCGCGCGCCAGCTCTTCGTGTTCTCGCAGAACGGCGACGCCGCGCACGCGCACACGCTGTTCGATTCGCTGCGCCGCACCTTTCAGGACCGCGCGCGCGGCGGTTGGTTCTATAGCGTCGATCCGCACGGCGCGCCGCTCGACACCACGAAGGACCTCTACACGCATGCGTTCGTGGTGTTCGCGTGCTCGGCGTACGGCCAGCGTTTCGGCGTGACCGAGGCGCTCGACACGGCGCGCGAAACCTCGTCGCTGATCGTCGACCGCTTCGCCGCCCACGACGGCCTGCTCAACGGCGCGCTCGACGCCTCGTTCGCCACGGTCACCGGCACGCCGGTGCAGAACCCGCTGATGCATCTTACCGAAGCCTGGCTCGTGGCCCGCGAGGCCACCGGCGACGCCGCCTTCGACACGGCCATCACGCGGCTCGTCGAAGCCGTGGCGCGCAGCTTCCTGCACGCGCCCACGGGCTGTATCGCGGAGCTGCCGCTGGGCACGGCGGACAATCGCCTGGAGCCCGGTCATCAGTTCGAGTGGTTCTGGCTCGCGGCCCAGGCCGGCGCGGCGCGACTCGGCGCTTCGGGGCTGCAGGAAGCGCTCGGGCGCGCATTCGACTTCGCGGTGAAGCACGGCGTGGACCCGGTCACGGGCGCCGTGGCCGCCGCCACCGACGAACACGGCCGCGTGACCGACGCCACGCAGCGCATCTGGGCGCAGACGGAGTATCTGCGCGCGATCGCCACGCACGGCGATATCGTTGCGCGCGCAACGCTCGGCGAGCAGATCGGGAAATTCGAGCAGCGCTTTCTGACGCCGCACGGCTGGGTGGAATGCCGCGATGCGAGCGGCGCGGTCGCGCGCGCAGACATGCCGTCGACCACGCCGTATCACTTGCTGACGGCGTATCAGGCGCTGCCGCAAGGCTGAAAACGACAACGGCGCGGTGAGACCGCGCCGTTGTGCTGGTGTCGATGCGCCGCCGCCCGAAAGGCGGCGGTCGATCCAACGATCAATACGCCTCGGCCATCGCCATGCCCGACGGCTCCGCGCGCGACGTCATCGGCGCCAGCGCACGGCCTTCCGCCAGCACCGAAGGCGAGATTTCGAAGGCCGCCACGGCATCCGCGAGCTGGCGCGTCTGCTGATGCAGCGACGAAGCCGCCGCCGCCGCTTCCTCGACCAGCGCCGCGTTCTGCTGCGTCATCTGATCCATCTGCGACACCGCCGTGTTCACCTGATCGATGCCCGCGCTCTGCTCGAGCGACGACGCGCTGATCCCCGCCATCATCTGCGTGGCGCGCGAGATCGACGCCGACACTTCGCGCATCGATTCGCCCGCGCGCTCGACCAGCTCCGCGCCGCCGCGAATCTGCGAAACCGACTCGCTGATCAGCGTCTTGATTTCCTTCGCCGACTGCGCGCTGCGTTGCGCGAGGCCGCGCACTTCGCCCGCCACGACCGCGAAGCCGCGGCCCTGCTCGCCCGCGCGCGCCGCTTCCACGGCGGCGTTCAGCGCGAGGATGTTGGTCTGGAACGCGATGCCGTCGATCACGCCGATGATCTCGGCGATCTTGTCCGAACTCTTCGCGATGCCGTGCATGCGCTCGACCACTTCGCCCACGACGTTGCTGCCGCGCGACGTGGCGTCGAGCGCCGCTTCCGCGAGCTGGTTCGCCTCGCGGGCGTTCTCGGCGGTGTTGCGCACCGTCCCGGTCAGCTCTTCCATGCTGGCCGCCGTTTCTTCGAGCGATGCGGCCTGCGATTCCGTGCGCGCCGACAGATCGGCGTTGCCGGTCGCGATTTCGTCCGCACCGACGTTGATCGAGCCGGCCGTCTCGCGCACCGTATGCACCGTGCGCGCGAGGCTCGCCTGCATCACCGAGAGACCGCGGAAAAGGCGACCGATTTCGTTGTCGCCGCGCGCCACGATGACTTCGTCCAGACGGCCGCGCGCGATGCGGTCGAAGTGACGGCCCGCTTCCTCGAGCGGCGCGACGACGCCGCGGCGCAGCGCGTAATGCACGCCGGTCGCCAGCGCGATCAGCCCGAGCAGAATGATGATGCCGACGGTCTGGAACACCGCGAGGCGCGTGTCGATCGAATCGAGCGACGCATGGCTCGCGGCGGACGTGAAGCGCGTGAACGCCTGCAGTTCGGCGAGGTAGGCGTCCTGATACGACTGCGTCGGCTGGTCGAGAAACGCCTGAATATTGTTCGCGTTGAGGTCGTCCACGAGTTCGGCGAGCGCCTTGTGATAGACCTGATAACGCTGGCCGAGCGCGGCCACGCGCGCGCGGTCTTCGTCGTTGATCGACTCGACGGCGGTCAACTGCGCGTACGACTGCTCGGCGGCCGTGAGCTGCTCGTTCGCGTGGCCGATCATTTCCGTCGGCGCCGCGCCGCCGCGAATCAGGCGGGTGCCCGCGCGCGACAGGTTGATGCGCGCGTCCATCAATTGCTGCGTGATGTCGTTGGCCGCGCTCGCCTGGCGCAGCGCCACCTTGGCGAGGTCCTTCACGTCGTCGTGCGTGCGGGTCAGCGCCCAGAAACCGAGCCCTTCGGTCACGAGCTGGAGCACGCAGAACGCGACGAGAACACATAACAGGCCGGATGCGACCTTGATCTTGCTGAACATCTTGAACACCCTGGGATGGCAGTGAGTAGGTTCGGCGCTTGCATGTGATCGCTCGCGCCCGCACTACGTTTACGGCCTGGCAAACGTTGTATTGAGGCCAGTTTCATGAAATTTCCGCGTCAAACGCGCAATTCAGCATTGCAGAAAAAACCGCCAGATCATTGACGCTGTTTTTCGCAACAATATCGGGGGTTAAACCTCCGATTTACCTTGCGCCGCCGCAAGACGCTTCCTAGAGTGGTTAGGAAACCACGGGGCGCGGGCCCAGGGGACAGTGATGACAGATCTGGTGGATCGCGCGCGCGGCGCGCTGCACGCGCAGCCGTTCAGCGTGTTGCTGGGGACGGAGCTGATGCACGTCGGCGCCGACGAGCTCACGCTGCGCCTCGTCGTGCGCGACGAACTCAAGCAGCAGCACGGTTTCGTGCACGGCGGGGTCATCAGCTATCTCGCCGACAACGCCCTCACGTTCGCGGGCGCGCTGGCGCTCGGGCCGCGTGTGGTGACGGGCGAATACAAGATCAACTATCTGCGGCCGGCGCTCGGCGGCACGCTGATGGCGCGGGCGCGCGTGGTGCATGCGGGGCGTCAGCAGGCCACCTGCCAGTGCAGCGTGTTCGTGATGGAGGACGGCGTCGAGCGGCTGGTCGCGCTCGCGCAGGGCACCATCAACCGCATGGGCGAGAACGGCGACAACAACGGCCATCCTGCCTGACGCCATGACGCCATCGGCGCGGCATGCCTTACCGCGCCGAAAGAAAAACGGCCGCGGATCACCCGCGGCCGTTTGCTTGTCACCCGACGTGCGGCGACTACACCTTCGCCGTCATTCGGCAGCGCGCGTCTTCTGCGTCTGCTCGCCGAGGCCTTCGATGCCGAGGCGCACCGTCTGTCCCGGCTTCAGATACACCGCGTTCGGCTTCACGCCCATGCCCACGCCCGGCGGCGTGCCGGTCGAAATCACGTCGCCCGGCTGCAGGCTCATGCACTGCGAGAGATACGACACGAGCTTCGCGACCGTGAAAATCATCGTGCGCGTGTTGCCGTTCTGATAGCGATGGCCGTCCACTTCGAGCCACAGCGAAAGATTCTGCGGATCGGGCACCTCGTCGCGCGTCACGAGCCACGGGCCGGTCGGGCCGAACGTATCGAAACCCTTGCCCTTGTCCCACTGGCCGCCGCGCTCGATCTGCCACTCGCGCTCCGACACGTCGTTGATCACGCAGTAGCCCGCCACGTGATTCAGCGCCTCGGCCTCGCTCACGTTCTTCGTCGGCTTGCCGATCACCACGCCCAGCTCCACTTCCCAGTCGGTCTTGACCGAGCCGCGCGGAATCTCGATGTCGTCGTTCGGGCCGACGATCGCGCTCGTCCACTTGTTGAACACCACGGGCTCGCCCGGCACCGGCATGTTCGATTCGGCGGCGTGATCGGCATAGTTCAGGCCGATACACACCATCTTGCCGATGTGGCCCACGCACGGACCGAGACGCGGATTGCCTTCGACGAGCGGCAGCGTTTCCGGATCGATCGTGCGCAGTTGCGCGAGGCCCGCGTCGGAAAGCACGTCGCCGGCAATGTCGGCGATCGCGCCCGAGAGCGCGCGAATGCGGCCTTCGGCGTCGAGCAGACCGGGCTTTTCGTGGCCCTTGGGGCCATAGCGGAGCAGTTTCATCGTGAGCGTTCCTTGTCTCTTGGGTAGGTTGCGCGCGACGTGCTGGCGTCGCGCGCGAATATCTGGCGTCGCGGCGGCCGCGGACTAGTTCGACCAGCCGCCGTCGATCACGTGCGCCTGGCCGGTCGTGAAACCCGACTCGTCCGACGCGAGATAGAGCGCGAGCGCCGCGATTTCCTCGGGCTTGCCGACGCGGCCCATCGGCTGGCGCGCGACGAACGCGGCGCGCGCCGCATCGACCGTGGTGCCCTGCGCCGACGCCTGCGTGGCGATGCGCTCCTCCAGCGAGGGCGACGCGACGGTGCCGGGACAGATCGCGTTGCAGCGGATGCCGCGCGTCACGAAGTCGGCGGCCACGGCCTTCGTCAACCCTATCACAGCCGCCTTCGACGCGCCGTAGACGAAGCGGTTCGGCACGCCCTTCACGCTCGACGCCGCCGACGACATGTTGATGATCGAGCCGCCGCCCGCCTCCAGCATCGCGGGCAAAAACGCGCGGATCGTGCGGTACATGGCCTTGGCGTTCAGATCGAAGGCGAAGTCCCAGTCCTCCTCGCTCGCCTCCAGAATCGAGCCGGCATGCACGTAGCCCGCGCAATTGAACAGCACGTCAACCTTGCCGATTTCCTCGGCGAGCGAGCGGATCGCCGGGGCGTCGAGCACGTCGAGCCTGCGCGCCTCGACCGGCAGCGCCTTGAGCGCATCGATGCGCAGGTCGGTCGCGATGACGCGTGCGCCTTCGCGCGCGAACAGTTCGGCGGCCGCGTAGCCGATGCCCTGGCCCGCCGCGGTGATCAAGGCCGTCTTGCCGGCCAGTCGTTGTCCCATCTGCCACTCCCAAAGAAAGCGCGATTGCCATGAAGCCGATGATGAAGCCCGATCGATGCGATGCCGCAAACGGCCATTATGGCCAGAGGCACGCTCATCATGCGATTTGCGCGGATGTTTTCTAACCGGCTGGATCGGCGCGGCGCGCGAGACCGCCTCGCGCCAGATTGCCGCCAGCCACAGGTCAGCCTTACGTCAGCCTCTAGCCAGTTTCAACCGCGATCGAGACGATAGAACGCCGCCGCGTTGCCGCCGAAAATCGCGGCGCGCTCGTCGTCGTTGAGATCCGCGAAAAGATGCTGAGCGCAGTCGTGCCAGCGCGCGTAGTCGCCGTTGAGGTTGAGCACCGGCCAGTCGCTGCCCCACATCAGCCGGCGCGCGCCGAAGCAGGCGAGCAGATGCGCGATCCACGGGCGAAGCGTTTCGTCGCTCCAACCCGGCGCGGCTTCGGTCGCGAGCCCGGACACCTTGCAAAACACCTGTGGAAAGCGCGCGAGCCGCGCGATGGCTTGCGACCACGCCGCGTAGCCAGGCGACGCCGCGCCGCCGTCGCGAATCGGCGGCTTCGCGCCGTGATCGATCACCACGCGCAGCGCCGGATGCCGCGCGAGAAATGTTTCGAGCGCGCGCGCGTGGCGCGTGAAAATCAGCGCGTCGAAGGCGAGGTCGTGGGCGATCAGCGCGTCGATGGCGCGCGCGGTATCGGCGTTCGCGATCCAGTCGTCGTCGGGCAGGTCTTGCAGCATCGGGCGCACGGCGCGCAGTTTCGGCGCGCGCGCGAGTTCGGCGATCAAAGCGGGCGCGCGCGCATCGTCGAGCGGCAGCCAGCCCACGACGCCCGCAATCGACGCGTCGTCGCGCGCGAGGTCGAGCAGCCAGCGCGTCTCCTCGACGGTCTGCGCGGCCTGCACGAGCACCGTGCGCGCGACGCCGCACGCGGCACGCAACGGCGCGAGATCGGCGGATAAAAACGGACGATAAAGCGTGCGCAGTTCCGGCGTGAGCCAGCCGTAATCGCCGCGCGCCGGGTCCCAGTAATGCTGATGCGCGTCGATCGCTTCGTGCCAGACGTGCTCGCTCATGATGCGGCCTGCGTCGGCAGCGGCGCACGCGCGTCGATGAGCCCCTCGTCGCGCAACGCAAGCCAAAGCTCGCGCGGCAGCGCCGTCTCGAACGACGCCACGTTCTCCTGCAATTCCGCCGCGCTGCGCGCGCCCGTGAGCACCGTCGCCACGGCCGGATGCGCATACGGAAACTGCAAGGCCGCCGCCGCGAGCGGCGCGCCAAACGTGCCGCACACGGCTTCGAGCCGCGCGACGCGCTCCACCACGTCAGCCGGCGCTTCGCCGTAATTGAACTTGCGATCGCCCGCCACGCCGCGCGCGAGAATACCTGAATTGAACGCGCCGCCGAGCAGAATGCTCACGCCGCGCTCGACGCACGCGGGCAGCAGATCGTCGAGCGGCTGCTGTTCAAGCAGCGTGTAACGGCCCGCGAGCAACGCGCAATCGATATCGAATTCGCGCATGGCATCGACGATCACCTCGCGCTCGTTCACGCCGAAACCAATCGCTTTCACCGCGCCCGACGCGCGCAATTCGTCGAGCGCGCGAAAGCCGCCACCCTCGCTCAGTTGCCGCCAGTAATGCGCGTTGCGATCGCCGTGCGTGAAGCGGCCAATGTCGTGTACGAGCAGCATGTCGATATCGACGATACCCAGACGCATCTGGCTGTCCTCGAACGAACGCAGAATGCCGTCGCGCGTGTAGTCGTAAATCGCCTCGAACGGCAGCGGGTTCTGCCAGCCTTCGCTGCCGTCATACGCGTGCGTGCGCGGCACGAAACGGCGGCCGACCTTGGTCGACAGCACATAGGCTTCGCGCGGATAACGGCGCAGCGCGTCGCCGAGTCGATGCTCCGCCTTCGTATGGCCGTAGTGCGGCGCGGTGTCGAAATAGCGCACGCCCGCGTCCCACGCGGCGTCGACGGTCGCGCGCGCTTCGGCTTCGCTGAGATCGCGATACAGGCCGCCGAGCGGCGCGGTGCCCAGACCCAGCGCGCTCACTTCGAGCGCCGTGCGCCCGATGCGCCGACGCTGCGTCACCTGCGGATGAAATGCCTGCGTCATGCGGCTCGTCTCCAGAAGTCGCCGATCAATGCGATGTCAATGTTCGACCGCCACATGCACCGGCACGCGCGCATTCGCGGGCAAACACGCGGGACCGACCGGCTCGAAGGTCTTGTACGTGAGAATGAATTCCTGATGCCCGAGCGATTCCGACTTCGACCGCGCGCCCTGCGCCACCGCGAGCGTGACGTCGAACACTTCGCGGCCCACTTCGTCGAGCGTCGCGCGGCCTTCGAGAATGCGGCCCGCGTCGATATCCATATCGCCCGCGAGATTGCGATACGTGAGCGGATTCGCGCAGACCTTGATGACGGGCGACAGCGCCGATCCCACTACCGAGCCGCGCCCCGTCGTGAACAGAATCACATGCGCGCCACAGGCGATCAGTTCGGCGATCTCCGCGTTGTCGCTAATATTCGGGAATCCGAAACGTGGCTCGCCGTCGGGCACCACGTCGAGCAGATACAGACCGCCCGTGGGCGGCACATCGCCCGGCTTCACGATTCCGACAATCGGCGACGCGCCGCTTTTCGCGTACGCGCCGAGCGACTTTTCCTCTTGCGTGGTCAGCCCGCCATCCGCATTGCCGACCGCGAACGAACCGTGCCCGAGAATCGAGTAATAGCGCGCCGCCTTCGCCACGCATTCGACGATGGCATCGCCGAGTTCCGGCCGCGCCGCGCGGCTTTTCATGTGATATTCGCAGCCCACCAGCTCGCCGGTTTCCTCGAAGATGCACACCGACCCCGCCTCGATCAGATGATCGAACGCGCGTCCCACGGCCGGATTCGCCGTGATGCCGCTCGTGCCGTCCGAGCCGCCGCAGATCGTGCCGACCACGAGTTCGTCGAGCCGCATCGGCACCTTCTTTTGCAGCGCGAGTTGCGCGCGTGCGCCGCGCACCCAGTCCACGCCGTATTGAATCGTGCTGCGCGTGCCGCCCTTTTCCTGGATCGTCAGCACCTCGACGGGCCGCCCGCTCGCGCGCACCTGTTCGACCAGATAATGCTTGTTCATGCTCTCGCAGCCGAGCGAAACGAACAGCACCGCGCCCACGTTCGGATGCGTCGTGAGGCGCGTCATCATCTTCTCGGCGTAACTGTTCGGGTAGCAGCCCGGAAAGCCGATCAGATGCACGGGCGATTCGTGCAATTCTTTCGAAGCGCGCGACGCGTCCGCATCGTCGAACGCGTGCGCGTCGTCGTAAAGCGGTTCGCGAAACTGCGCGACGATCTCGCGCGCCACGTGATGCGCGCACTCGACCAGATACGCCACGGCGACCACGTTGCGAATGCCCTTGCGGCCATCGCTGCGCGGCCAGCCTTCGAGCGTCGGCGCATCGGCGCGCGCGGCTTCGGCGTTGAATGAAGTCATGGCAATGTCCCTTGCTAGCGGTGCGGCACGAACTCGTGGCCCGCGTCGTGCGTGTACGTCGGCAGATAATCGCTTTCGAGGTTGTGCGTATGCAGATGCGCGCCGCGCGGCACGTCCTCCGTCACGTGGCCGATGCGCGCGCCGTAGCGCAGCACTTTTTCGTCCTTCGCGAGCGCGCGCCGCGCGATCTTGTGGCCCAGTTCGATGGTCTTCGCGAGCGTCACGCGTTCGCCCTCGATCTCCAGCGTCTCGCCCGCCGCGAGACGCGCGGCGGCGATCAGGCAGTTGTCGTCGGGGGCGAGCAGGATGAGGCGCGCATCGGTGTGTCCGGAACGGCTGTTCAAGTTCTCTCTCCGCGTTCAGTTCTGGGCTTCGCCGCCCGCCAGCCGCGCCACCATCAGCGAGCCGAGGATGATCGCGCCGTAGATCGCCTGCACCCAGAACGACGGCACCTGCGCGAGCGTCAGCAGGTTCTGCACGACGCCGAGCAGCAGCACGCCCAGCAGCGCGCCGAACATCGTGCCCTTGCCGCCGTCGAGCGAAATCCCGCCGATCACCGCCGCCGCGAACACCGTGAAGATCATGCCGTTGCCCTGATTCGCGTTGATCGCGCCCACGTAGCCCGTCACGATCAGCCCGCCGATGGCCGCGAGGATGCTGCCGAGCACGAACACGCCCCACGTGATGCGCTCGACGCGAATGCCCGCCGCGCGCGCCGCGTCGGGATTGCCGCCGATCGCGTAGAGCGCGCGGCCCACGCGGTGATAGCGCAGCATGAAGGCCGCGAGCGCGAACGCCGCCGCCGCGAGCCACACCGAAAGCGGCAAACCGAGCACGATGGTGGTGGCGAGCGCGAAGAACGACGGCGGCATGTCGAACAGCGTGCCGCCCTTGGTCGCGCCCACCAGCATGCCGCGCAGCACGATCAGCATCGCGAGCGTGACGATGAACGCGTTCAGGCGCAGCCGCACGACCAGAAAGCCGTTGACGAAGCCGATCAGCGCGCCCACCGCGACGATCGCGATCAGGCCTGCAAATGCGGGCCATTGCAGGCCGAATCCCGCCGACGCCGCCGGCATCACGAGCATCGCGCCGATGGCGGGCGCGATGCCCACAGTCGATTCGAGCGAGAGATCGAACTTGCCGGTCAGCACGATCAGCGATTCGGCGAGCACGACGAGCGCGAGCGCCGCCGACGCGCCCAGCACGCTGATGAGATTCGCCTTCGTCAGAAAACTCGGGCTCACGAAGCCGCCGATCACGAGCAGCAATACCAGCGCCGGCAGCAGCGCGAGATCGCGCAGACGTGCGAACTCGATACGCGGACGCGCGCGTTTGCCGGTGGCGGCGAGGTCGCCTTGCGCGGCCGCGAACGCGGGCGTCGAAACACTATTCTTCATGGAGATCGACTCCTTCGACCGATGCAATCAGTTCATGGTCCTGCCAGCCCGCCGCGAATTCCTGCACCACGTTGCCGCGAAACATCACGAGCACACGGTCGCAGGTGCGCAGATCGTCGAGTTCGCTCGACACCACGAGCACAGCTTTACCTTCGTCGCGCACGCGGTCGACGACCGAGAGCAGCGCCTCTTTCGATTTCACGTCCACGCCCGCGGTGGGATCGATCAGCACGAGCACATCGGGATTGCTCGCCAATGCGCGCGCCATCACGACCTTCTGCTGATTGCCGCCCGAGAGCCCCGATACCACGTGATCCGGTCCCTGCGCGACGATGCCGAGCGCTTCGATCATGCGTCGGCCGACCTGCTGCTTCTTCGCGGGCGGCGCAAAACCGAGACGGCCGAGCAGGCCCGCGATCGTCATCGACGCGTTCTCGGCCACCGACTGCGTGAGCACGAGTCCTTCGTGATGGCGATCCTTCGGCACGCAGCCCACGCCGCTCGCGAGCGCGTGCGGCACGTCGCCGGGCTTGAGCGCCGCGCCGTTCACGCGGATCTCGCCCGACTGCTGCGCCGTGAGCCCGGCAATCGCCTCGCCCACGCTCGTGCGTCCGCTGCTGGTCGCGCCCGTGAGGCCCACGACTTCGCCGCGCCTCACCTGCAACGAGACATTCGCGTAATCGGCACCCGTGATGTTGCGCACGTCGAGCGCGAGCGCGGCGTCGGCGGGCAATGCGGCGCGGGCCGCGGCATCGGCGACGTTGAGGCCGCCGCGTTCGCCCGTCATCGCTTCGATCAGGCGTTCGCGCGGCAACTCGGCAACCGGCGCGCTCACGATATGGCGCGCGTCGCGCAGCACCGTCACGGCCTGGCAAATCTCGTACACCTCCTGCAAATGGTGCGAGATGAACAGGAACGTCACGCCTTCGCGCTGCAATTCGTCGATGCGGCGAAAGAGGCGTTTGATCTCCTCGCCGTCGAGCTGCGCGGTGGGTTCGTCGAGGATGATGAAACGCGCGCCGTACGACAGCGCCCGCGCGATCTCCACAAGCTGGCGCGCCTCCACCGTGAGGTCGCCCGCGCGCGCGTCCTCGCGCACGTCGATGCGCCAGTGGTCGAGCAGCGCGCGCGCGTCGCGGCGCATGCTCGTCCAGTCGATCACGCCGCGCTTTACCGGCTGACGATTGATGAAAAGATTCTCCGCGACCGTGAGATCGCGGATGATCGTCGAGTGCTGATAGACGCAGGCCACGCGCTCGCGCCACGCATCGCGCTCGGCGATGGGCGGCGCGGGCTCGCCGTTGAAATGCACCGCGCCTTCGTCGGGCTTGCGCAGTCCCGTGAGGATCGACACGAGCGTGGACTTGCCCGCGCCGTTGCGCCCCACGAGCGCGTGCGATTCGCCCGCCGTCACGCGCAGGCTCACGTTCGCGAGCGCCGCCGTGGAGCCGAAGCGTTTGGTCACGCCGCTCGCTTCGACCACGGGCGGCTGCGAGCGCGCCGCGCGCTCGCGTGACAGCGTCATCGTCTGCGCAGGGGGCGCGGTGTCAAGCCGATCGCGGGTTCGATCGCTCATTTGACCGCTCATTTGACCGTATTACCCCAGAGGTTCTTGTCGTCGACGTTCTGCTTCGTCACGAGCGGCGCGGGCAACTGGTCTTCGAGCACGCCGGGCTGCAACTGCACGATGTTGCTGTCGTGATCGGTCTTGCCCGGCTTGAACGTCTTGCCCTCCAGCGCGGCCTTGATGTAGTAGAGGCCGTATTTCGCGTAGAGATCGGCGGGCTGCGAAATCGTCGCGTCGATCTCGCCCTTGCGGATTGCTTCGTATTCCTGCGGAATTCCGTCATTCGAGACGATCACGATATGCTTCGCGTCGCCCGCCGGAAACAGCAACTGCTTGCGGCGCAGCGTCTGCAGCGTGGGCGAGAGATAAACGCCGCCCGCCTGCATGTAGATCGCCTTGACGTCCGGGTTCGCGGTCAGCAGGCTGTCGAGCGCGCTCGCCGCCACGTCGCCCTTCCAGCCCGCCGGAATCTCCAGCAACGAGAGCGACGGATACTGCTTCAGGCAGGCGCGGAACGCCTCGGAGCGGTCGCGCCCGTTCACCGAAGCGAGGTCGCCCATGATCTGCACGACCTTGCCCGACTTCACGTGCTCGCCGATGTACTTGCAGGCTTTTTCGCCGTAAGCGTGATTGTCGGCGCGCACGACCATCGCCACGTTGCCCTGGGTGGGCGCGACGTCCACGGCCACGACCTTCACGTTCTTCTGCGCGGCGTTGTCGAGCGCGCGGCTGATCGCGGCCGAATCGATCGGCCCGACCACGATGCCCTTCGCGCCCAGATTCACCATGTTGTTCATGTCGGTGATCTGCTGCGCGGGATCGTTGTTCGAGTTGACGGGCGCGAGGATGTCGATGCCCATCTGTTTCGCGTACACGCCGAGGTAGTTGTTGTACGACTGCCAGAACGGCGACGTGAGCAGCGGCAGGCCAAGGCCGACCTTGCCCGCGTCCGCGGCCTGCGCCATGCCCGATACGCCGAACGCGGCCGCGCAGACGGCCGCCGCGCCCAGGGTCTTCGCGGCGAGGCGCAGCGACGCGCGCGCCTTGCGCGTTTGAATCAAGCGGCGGGCCGCGTGCGGCCCGGTTGCGAACGCCATGTCAGTCTCCAAAGTTGTCGTTGTTGAACCATCATGTGCGCGACGCGTCCGCCTGAAAAAGCGACACGCGCCCGCGGCGCTGCGACTGCCTTTCCCAACCCTTTCCGTTGCCTTTTTCCTTCCCGACGCCACTGGCGCATATTCACCAGTGAACCTATTATTCATATACGCACGATCCAAGGTCAAGGAATGTGCAGTGCAGCAAGGCTCCGGAATTTCCCTGGGCGCGTCAGGGTTTTGTCGCTGTTTGTGTCGGCAAGGCGCTTTGAAATAATCGCGGGAGGCGCGCCGCGCAAGGCTGCGGCACGCAGGCAACGAACAAGGACACGATGAAAGCGAACGCACGTACGCGGCGGCCGGCGCCGCCGCCCGAAGCCATCGAAGCGGATATCGGCGACATGCATGATGAAAAGCACGACGAGAAAGACGACGGCGACCGCTACCGAGCGCCCGCGCTCGACAAAGGTCTCGACATCCTCGAACTGCTCGCCGAACAACGCGGCGGCCTCACGCGCGCCGAGATCACGAAGGCGCTCGGGCGCAACGCGAGCGAGATCTATCGCATGCTCGAACGGCTCGTTGCGCGCCAGTACGTGATGCGCTCGGAGGCCGGCGACCGCTACGCGCTGAGCCTCAAGCTGTTCGCACTCGCGCATCGTCATCCGCCGATGGAGCGCCTGATCGCCGAGGCGCTGCCGCTCATGCAGCGCTACGCGAACGACGCCGAGCAGTCCTGCCATCTCTCCGTCTACGACCGCGGCAATCTGCTCGTGATCGCCCAGGTGGACGGGCCGGGCACGTGGGGCATCGCGGTGCGCCTGGGTTCGCGCGTGGGTCTCGTCGATACGAGTTCGGGGCGCACGATGCTCGCGTTCCAGTCGCCCGAGCAGCGCGCGCACATGCTCGCGGAACACACCAAGGTGAAGGGCGAAATCGCCATCGATCACGCGGCGCTGGAAAGCGCATGCGAGCAGATTCGCGCGGCGGGCGTTTCGCGCACGGACAGCCAGCAGATCTTCGGCGTGACCGACGTGACGTTCCCGGTGCTCGGGCCATCGGGTCAGGCGATCGCGGCGCTCACCTGCCCGTTTCTCAAACGTATCGACGACTACGTCGCGCCCTCGCTCGACGAAGCCACGCAGATGCTCGGCGCGACCGTGCAGGCGCTGTCGATGTTCCGCGAAGGCGATGCTTAGGAATCCGCGAAATCCGCGCGGCTGCAATGCCCGCTGCGAGGCCGGCTTCGACGTCGATTGAACGCGCTGGCCGCCTCGCGCGTGCGGTGCTACGCTCGAAAGCCCTGCGTGCAATGCGCGCCAGTGTTTCAGCGAGGAGACAACGATGACCGATCTCGTGACATGCGTGTGGTTCGATCAAGGCCAGGCGCGCGAAGCGGCGCAGTTCTACGCCGCCACGTTCCCCGACAGCCACGTCGATGCGGGCCATGTCTCGCCGATCCCCGGCATCGGCGTGGGCGCGGAGCTGATGGTGGATTTCACGGTGCTGGGCCGGCGTTTCGTCGGTCTGAACGGCGGCCCGAACTTCAAGCCGAACGAGGCGGTGAGCTTCATGGTGCTGACCGACAGCCAGGAAGAAACCGATCGCTACTGGAACGCGATCCTCGCGAACGGCGGCCAGGCGTCCGATTGCGGCTGGTGCAAGGACCGCTGGGGCTTTTCGTGGCAGATCACGCCGCGCCGTCTGCTCGAATTCGTCGGCGGCGCCGACCGCGAAGCCGGACGCCGCGCCATGGAAGCGATGATGACCATGCAGAAGATCGACATCGCCGTTATCGAGCGCGCGGCGGCGGGTCAATAGTTCATCAACCGTAGTTCATCGACCCTGGCTCATCAACCGGCGACGACGAACGGCGCGCGATCGCTCGCGTCCTGCGCCTCGCGCGCAAGAATCGCCACGTACAGCCGCTCCAGATCGCGCGTGAAGCGCTTCGTATCGAACAGGGGCGCGTCGTCGCGCGCTTGCACGAGCCGCTCGCGCACCTGTGCGTGCCACGCCGGATCGTGCGCGAGCGCCAGCGCGATCTGGAAATAGGCGTCGAGATCGCGCGCGATCAATTCCTCCAGCCCAACCGCGCGCAGCAGGCTCGCGCCCACGCGTCCCGCGAGCAGCATGCCCGGCGCGCTGACCATTGGCACGCCCGCCCAGAGCGCGTCGCTGCCCGTGGTGTGCGAGCCGGTCGGCAAGGTGTCGAGCGCGAGATCGGCGAGTTGCAGACGCGCGAGATGCCGCTCATGCGGCACGCGCGGCGCGAAGATCACGCGCGCCGCCGTCACGCCCTGCTCCGCGAAGAACGCATGCAGATGCGAGCGCGCGCGCGGCTCGCCCGGATCGAGCAGCCACAGCACGCTGCCGGGCGTGGCCGCGAGCAGACGGCGCCAGATCGACGCAATGCGCGCATTGAGCTTGAAGATCTGATTGAAGCTGCAAAACACGAAGCCGCTCGCGGGCAGGCCCGCTTCGGCGCGCGTGGGACGCGGCACGCACTCGCGGCGGTGGTCGTGAGGCTGATAACAGTGCGGCATCAGCGCGAGCGTTTCGCTGTAGTGCGCCGCCGTGACGGGCGGCGTCACCACGACGTCGCCGATCAGATAATCCGCCAGACGCGGCGCGCCGAGCGAGCCCGGATAACCGAGCCAGCTCACGATGACCGGCGCGGGCCGCAGCGCCGTGATGCCGAGCCGCGTGCCGGTCGTGTAGCCCTTGAGATCGACGAGCAGATGTACGCCGTCCTGCGCGATGCGCGCGGCCGCCTGCGCGTCGCTGAGCGCGCCGATCTCGTGCAGCGTGGCCGGGCACTGCGCAAGACGCTCGCGCCACGCGTCGTCGGGCGCGATGTCGCCGTACGCGTACAGATGGATGTCGAAGCGCGCCGCGTCGTGCAGTTCGAGCACGCCCGCCAGCAGACGCAGCGTGGCGTGATCGTAAAAATCCGCGGACAGATAACCGATGCGCAGACGCGCGCCCGTCTCCCGCGGATCGCCCGCTTCGAACGCCGCCAGCGCCTCGGCCAGTCCCGCGCCGCGCGCGAC
>NZ_JAAGPN010000092.1:0-31975 GCF_017104805.1 Paraburkholderia sp. Ac-20347
CGCAACGCCGCGCGCCGCACGAACGGTTCGCCTCGCTGCGCCCAGCGACGCAGCGCCGGCGCGGACGTCGCGTCCTTGAGTTCAGAAAGCGCCTGCGCCGCCGCGTCGCGCACGTTGTCGTCGGCATCGAGCAGCGCGGCGCAGAGCGCCTCGGTCACGTCTTCGCTTTCCCACGACGCCAGCACGGTGGCCGCCTCGCGGCGCACCTCCGGCGCGGCGTCGTCGCGCAACGTGCCGACGAGCACGCCGACAAGCTCGGGCGCTTCGAGGTCGCCGATATCGAGCACGGCAATCCGGCGCACGGTTGCGTCTTCGCTGGCGAGTCGCGCGAGCACGGCGGCGGCTTCGGGCGGAAGATCGGTGAGAGTCGGATCAATCATTGAGCAGGATGGCTAATTAATGGCGAAAGGAGGGATTTCGTCAAACGCGTCTCCGTCGCTATCGCAGCAAATAAGGAATGTCGACTTTCACCGCGCCGGTCGGGCAATCGCGCTCGCAGGGCATGCAATACCAGCATTCGTCGAACTGCATATAGGCCTTGCCTTTCGAGGTGTCGATGGCGAGCAGATCGAGCGGGCAGACGTCGACGCAAACCGTGCAGCCTTTATCGGCAATGCAGCGTTCCTCGTCGATGGTCACCGGCGCGCTGCTGCGCTGAAAAATGTCGTGGGGCGTGAAGCTCATGATCGTTTCCTGATGGCGGCCGGCGATTAGTGCGTGACTAATGCGTCGTCGCGTTGAATGCGCATGCGGTCGTACGCGCCGCGCTCGTCGTTCGAAACCGGCACGATATACGGCTCGACAGGGCGCTTTTCGCTGACCATGCGGCCTGCTTCGTCCTTGCGCAAATGCGTGTGGCAGAACCACTGGTCGTCGTCGCGCTGCGGAAAGTCCACGCGATGGTGATACAGACCCCAGCGACTCTCGGTGCGAAACAGCGACGCGCGCGCGGCCATTTCCGCGCAGTCCCGAATCGCACGCACTTCGGCGGCGCGCATCAGTTCATGCGGATTATTGGCCTTGATGGCGCCGATATCTTCTTCGATCGCCTCGAAGCGCTGCAAGCCAATTTCCATCTTGCGCGTCGCTTTCGGCGGTTGCAGATAATCGTTCACCATGCGGCGCAATTTATATTCGACTTGCGAAGGCGCGAAACCGTTCTCGCGTTCGAGCGGCGCGTAAATGCGCGCGCGCTCGGCTTCGATCTGTTCGCTATCGAGCGGCGCGTGTTCGCGATTCGCAGCATATTCCGCGGCGTTTTCGCCGGCGAACCAGCCGTAGGTGAACGCGCCGAGCATATAGTTGTGCGGCACGGCGGCCATGTCGCCCGCCGCATAAAGACCCGGCACCGTGGTCTGCGCGCGCGCATCGACATACACGCCCGAAGCGCTATGGCCGCTGCAAAAACCAATTTCGGAGATGTGCATTTCCACCATTTGCTCGCGATAATCGGTGCCGCGTCCCGCATGAAAACGACCGCGACTCGGCCGCTCGTTCGTGTGCAGAATCTGCTCGATGGTTTGAATGGTTTCTTCGGCGAGGTGATCGAGTTTCAGGAATACCGGTCCGTTGCCGCTTTGGAGTTCGCGATAAAACTCCCACATCATCTGACCGCTCCAGTAATCGCATTCGATGAAGCGTTCGCCTTTACCATTCGCCGTGAAGCCGCCGAGCGGTCCCGTCACGTAAGCACACGCGGGGCCGTTGTAATCCTTGATTAGCGGATTGATCTGGAAGCATTCGAGATTCGCGAGCGCCGCGCCCGCGTGATACGCCATGGCGTAACCGTCGCCGGCATTGGTGGGATTCTCGTATGTCCCCATCAAATAGCCGGAGGCAGGCAGGCCGAGGCGTCCCGCCGCGCCGCAGCAGAGAATCACCGCTTTCGCGCGCACGACCGTGAATTGCGCCGTGCGGCAGTCGAAACCGAGCACGCCGCAAACGGCGCCTTGCGCGTCGGTCAGCAGGCGCGTGGTGACGATGCGATTCGTCATCTCGATGCGCGCGCGCTTGAGCTGACGATACAGAATCTTCTTGATGTCGTGGCCTTCGGGCATGGGCAGCACATACGCGCCCATGTGATGCACCTTCTTCACCGCGTAATCGCCGTTGCCGTCCTTTTCGAATTTCACGCCCCAGCGGTCGAGTTGCTCGATGGTCGTGAAGCTGTGCTTCGCATAGGCATACACGGCTTCCTGATCGACAATGCCGTCGTTCGCGATGGTGATTTCGCGCGTGTATTGCTCGGGCGTGGCGTGGCCGGGAATCACGGCGTTATTCAGGCCGTCCATGCCCATCGAAATCGCACCGCTGCGCTTCACGTGCGCTTTTTCTAGCACGAGCACCTTGAGTGCGGGATTGCGCTCCTTTGCCTTGATCGCCGCCATCGGGCCGGCCGTGCCGCCGCCGATCACCACGACGTCGTAGTCGAGCACTTCGGTATTCATTGCGTTTTCCTCGTTTGCGAACGGCCGCGCGCTCGCGGTTGAGCGGCTTTCTCGCGGTCCACGCGCAAGCGGTACTGGAATGCGTCGCCGCGAAAGTAGAGATATTCGAAGTCGATCGGCGTGCCCTGCGCGTCGTGCGTGGTGCGTTCGATGCGCAGCACGGGGCTGCCTTCTTCCACGCGCAGCGCGTTGACGATTTCATCGTCGGCGAGCATGGCGTCGATCGACACATCGGCGTGACCGAGCGCGACGCCGCAATCGTTTTCGAGAATCAGAAAGATGTCGCGCGTCGCGAGATCGGCATTCGCGAGACGCTTGCCGAGCGACTCGGGCAGCCACGTGAGTTCGAGCGAAACGGGTTCGCGATTGAGCAGGCGCACGCGGCGGATTTCGGTTACGTTCGCGCCTTCGGGCAGGCCGAGTTTCGCGGCGATATGGCGATCGGCTTTCGTCACGCGAAAGCGCCGCAACTGATTGACGATCTCGTAGCCCATCGACGACATCGCTTCCGCAAAACCTTGCAGCGAGGTCACGTTCTGGAACGCGCGCGGCTTGGAGACGAACGTGCCTTTGCCATGCAGCTTGAACACGAGCCCTTCTTTTTGCAGGTCGCCGAGCGCCTGACGCACGGTGATACGGCTCACGCCGAACATCGCGCAGAGTTCGTGTTCGGACGGCATGCGGCTGTGCGGCGGATAAGCGCCGTCGAGAATGCGCGCGCGCAGCGTCTCCTTGATCTGCGCGTAGAGTGGCTGGGGCGCCAGCTCGACGAGATTGGTATTGGCCATCGGCTTGTGGGGTCGGCGTATCGCGGACTTGTTATGACAAGATGATCCGCAGTGTAGGCAACGCCGCCTGGGCCGCAAACGAAGGAATTCTGCTAAGGATGTGCCGCCGCGCTATTTGCGCGCGGGCGCGGCCCGTGGCGGCCGCGCCGGGTCGAATCGCGCGCGTTAAGGCGCGATGGAAGGCGGCACGCCATCAGTAGCGGGCGGCAGAACCGCCGCGCGGCGCACGCGGGTCAGATCGACGATCTCGCCGTCGTGCCCTTGCAAGGCGGGCAGCGCGGGCACCGTATCGTCCTTGACCAGCCAGTTATCGGATTTGTAGTTGGCCGAGCGCGCCTGCATATAGCCATAACGATCGGCGGCGATGGCCTGAAGCGTCGCGCCGTCGCGCACGATCACAGGCCGCAGGAAGATCAGCAGATCCTTCTTTTCGCGGCTCTTGGTTTCGTGCCGGAACAGCGCGCCGAGCACCGGAATCTTCGAGATCCACGGCGTGCGCGTGTTGCCGTTCGTATAGCTGTCGCTGATAAGGCCGCCGAGCGCCACGATCTGGCCGTCGTCCGCGAGAATGGTGGTCTGCAACGAACGCTTGTCGATGGTATAGCCGCCCGATTGATCGCCGGTGCCGCTCTCGACGCTCGAATCTTCCGAATAGACCTGCATGGTGACCGTGCCGCCTTCGTTGATGCGCGGCTTCACGTTCAGAATAATGCCGACGTCGGTGCGCGAATACGTATTGAACGCATTCGCCGCCGATGAACTCGACGAACTCGTGGAATACGAACCGGATTCGATCGGCACATTGCTGCCCACGAGAATGCGCGCTTCGTGATTGTCGAGCGTGACGAGACTCGGCGTGGACAGCACGTTCACATCGGAATTCGTTTGCAGCGCGCGAAACAGCCCTTTGGTACCGAGAATATTGCCGAAACCCGCCACCACGCCCACATCGGTCGTGGTTTCGGCGAGCGATTCCAGGCCGGACGTGGTCATCCATTCAATCCCGAATTCACCGTCTTTTTCCGAGGTGACTTCCATGATCAGCGATTCGATATAGACCTGAACCTTGCGTTGATCGAGTCGCGCGATCACGGTGCTCAGATTGCGAAACACCGGATCGGGCGCGGTAATGATCAGCGAATTGGTCGACGTATCAGCGACGATTTCGTTGCTGCCTTTGTCGCTTTGATCGTCGCTGGAATGCGCATCTGCGGAACCGCTGCCGCTCGAACTGCCCGAAGTGGACGAACTCGTGCTCTTGGTCGATGACGTATCCGATCCGCTCGGCAACGGCGGCAACGATCCGTTGCTGTTGGGAAGCCCGGACGAACTCTGTGCGCTGCTGCCGAGCGCGCTTGCGAGCGAATCGCTGCTGCCGCTCGACTGCCCGAGAATCTGGCGCAGCGTCTTTGCGAGATCGGTCGCATCCGAATTGCGCAAGGTGACGATATGGATATTGCCGGGCGCGCGCGTGGGCGTATCGAGCTTGACGATCAGCGATTGCGCTTCGTCCAGCCGCGCCGCGCTGCTCGAGCGCAGCAGCACCGCATTGCTGCGCGTGTCGGGCGTGACCACGACTTTCTGCGTCGGATCGTTATTGCCGATGCCGCTCAGATCCAGCATTTTCGTGGCTTGCTGGGAGACGTCGGTGGCGTCGGCGTAGTTCAGTTGTACGACCGCGATGTGCGGCGCGGACGCCGCTTCCATGCCCGCGATGATGGTCGCGATGCGACGCACGTTATCGGCGTAATCGGTCACGACGAGCGTGTTGTTGCTTGCGTTCGCGGTGATCGTGTTGTTGGGCGTCACCAGTTGTCGCAACGTCGGTTGCAGCGTGGCGGCCGACTCGCGATGCAGCTGAAACACCTGCGTGATGACCTGATCGCCGCGCGCGACGGGTTCATTGCCCACGTAAGTCGGCACGCCCTGATTCTTTGCGTCCACTTCCGGCACGATCTTGAGCACGCCGTGGTCCTGCAGCAGCGAGAAGCCGCGCATGCGCAGCGCCGATTGCAGCGTCTTGAGCGCTTCGTCGTCGGGCACCGCATTGGCCGAGACCAGATCGAGCTGGCCTTTGACACGCGGGTCGACAATGATGGTTTTGCCCGTGGCTTCGCCAATTGCGCGCGCCACGACGCTGATGTCCGCGTGCGCGAAGTTCATGACGACGGAAGCGTCGGCGGCGTGCGCGTAAATGGCGAAGCAGGCGGCTGCGGCGAGTCGCGCCGCGGTCGAGCGCAATACGGGAATGCGCGGCGCCGGATCGCGTTGAAGAGCTGTCATGGTCGCGTGGGCGTCGAGAAGGTGTGCAAGCATTGGCTTAGGGGCGAGCCACGGTAATAGGTTTGAATCGCACTGCGAATAGCGTGGTGCTTCGGCTGACGCGAGCGTGAAGTGGGCGTCGCCTGAAATCTAATCGGACATGCGCGGCGGAGTGACCGAATTATCTGGAGCGACGAAGTCTATTTTTTCCGCGTGGCTGAACAGTGACGATTCGTGGGAATGAAAATTAATGAATATTTCTATCTACGATGATTTCGACCGCTATTTATTACTCGGATGTAGTGAATAGGTGGAAAGCGTAAGCAGGTGTTCGACGCCGACCGGCGCGGTCGGCGTGCGCTTCAATTCGCACTCTGGCGGCAATCGGGCGGCGGCCCGTTGGGCGGAGGACCATCCGGATGGTGCGGCGGCGTGGCGCCGTCGAAATGCGAGTTGGCGTCGTCAGACGGCGGGTGGCCCGGCGGCGCTCCAGGCGGCGGACCACCGCAAGGCGGACGCGGCGGCGCACCGTTTGAATCGCCGCTGCCCGGATAGGACTGGGCCATGGCGCTCACGGCCGCACCGCCCAATACGACGCATGCAATCAAGGCTTTGAACTTCACGAGACGCTCCTCCTGATTGTTTAACTCGTGCTCTGACGTAGTTGATCGCGCAACGTTTTAATCTACGTTGCGCGACGCGCAGTATTGCTTAAAAAGATGACAGCGCACAGCACGTTTTTAAGCTTTCAAACCCGTATTTTTTTGGAAGGAATGTATTTGGAAAGAATCATGAATAACCGGTGTTGTACCTGAAATATTCGATACGTTTCGACGTCACATTGGCAATGCATCATTCCCGCGCTGCGAAAAGAGCGAAGCAGCGGTCATTCAAAAACAGTAAATCAACGTAAAAGAAGGGGATTTTGATGCGCCGAAAAGTGACAGCCATCGCACTGGCTGCGATTGCAAGCTGGCTAGCCGCGTGCGGCAGCAGCACGAACAGCACCACCGTCAGCGCGCAAGATGCGTTGACGACCGCCACGCCGATCAAGCATCTCGTGGTGATCTACGGTGAGAACCAGTCATTCGATCATTACTTCGGGACTTATCCGAACGCGGATAATCCGTCGGGCGAGCCGGCCTTCACGGCGGCTTCCGGCACGCCGACGGTCAATGGCCTGACCACCACGCTGCTGACCGACAACCCGAATTCATACAATGCCACGAATCTCACGATTTCGGGCATTACGGCCGCCTATCTCGAGCCGTTCCGTATCGACCGTTCGCAGGCGAATACCGCTTCGCAGAACCACAATTACAGCCCCGAGCAGGAAGCCGAAGACAACGGCGCGATGGACGAATTCCCGTATTACACGGGTAAAGCCACCACGACCGGCTCCGGCGTGTTCGACACGAAGGGCATGGTGATGGGCTATTTCGACGGCAATACCGTCACCGCGATGTGGAACTACGCGCAACAGTTCGCGATGAACGACAACGCGTATACGGGCACGTTCGGTCCGTCCACGCCGGGCGCGCTCGAAGTCATCTCCGGTCAGACCAACGGCGTCACGTTGACGACGGGCACGAGCACCAACAGCACGACCATTTCGAGTGGCACGTCGCTGAGCACGCAGGCGATTGCCGACGGCGCGGACGGTTTCTCGCTGATCGGCGACCTCGATCCGACCAACGACGCCTGCACGATTTCGAACGACACGAGCACGACGGTCACGGCCGCGATGTCGTCGTCGAACAAGAATATCGGCGATCTGCTGAATTCGGCGGGCATCACGTGGGGCGGCTTCATGGGCGGCTTCAATCTGGACACCGTCAACGCGAACGGCACGACCGGCTGCACGCGCAGCACGTATTCGTCGGTGCTCAATTCGTCGATTGTCGATTATGTGCCGCACCACGCGTGGTTCCAGTACTACACGACGACCTCGAATCCCGCGCACACGCGCCCGACCTCGACGGCCTATATCGGCTACACCGAACCGAAGGACAGCACGTCCACGCCGGTGCATCACCAGTACGACATCAACGACTTCTATACGGCGGTGAAGGCCGGCAATTTCCCGTCGGTGAGCTTCCTGAAGGCGCCGGCGGTGCAGGACGCGCACGCGGGCAATTCCGATCCGCTCGACGAGCAGGCGTTCGTGACCAACGTCGTGAACTTCCTCGAAGAACAGCCGGACTGGAAGAACACGGCCGTTATCATCGCCTATGACGATTCGGACGGCTGGTACGACCACCAGTACATCACGCCGACGAGTTCCTCGTATTCGAGCAACGACTACCTGAACGGCACGAGCACCTGCGGTACGGGCACGGCGCCGCTGGGCGTGACGGGTTCGCCGGTCAACGGCCGTTGCGGCCCGGGCACGCGCACGCCGTTCATCGTGATTTCGCCGTGGGCGCGCAGCAATTACGTGGATAGCACGGCGATTACACAGGCGTCGGTCACGCGCTTTATCGAAGACAACTGGCTGGGCGGCACGCGCATCGGCAGCGGTTCGTTCGACGATACTGCGGGCAGTATCACCGCGATGTTCAATTTCAGCGGCAGCGGCAATACCGGCAAGCTGTATCTGGATTCGAACTACGGCACGAAGCTCTCTTCGGCTCCGGCCATATCGGTGACGAACTAGCGGCACGGCCACGCGCGACGCGTGGTCTGAGCAGCGGGTCGGCGCAGGACGCCGACTCGCTTTTCGCCTATTCGCTGTTTATTTTTTCGTTGTTGTCGCCATGAATTCAAGCTCGAATGTTGTTCCGCCGTCGACCACGCCTGGCTCGCAGAATGCGGGCGCGCCGCGCCGATATCGCCTTGTGCTCTGGAGCGCGCTGGCCGTTCTGCTGATGATGATGACGTGCGCGGCCTACGCGTTCATGCATCCGGAGCGCATGCCGAAAGCCGTCGGCGACATGCTCGAAAACGAGTTTGGCGTGAACCCGCATCCGGTTCATCTGATGCGGCCGCAGAATGCGCCATTGAGCTTGCTGGCGCAAATCGGCAAACAGATTTTCTATGATCCGTCGCTGTCCGCGTCGGGTATGCAATCTTGCGCGTCGTGCCATAGCCCGCAGCATGCTTATGGTCCGCCGAACGCGCTCGCCGTTCAGTTGGGCGGCGAGCATCTGACACTCGAGGGATACCGGCCGCCGCCGTCGCTGACCTATCTGTATCGTCAGGCGAACTTCAGCATCGGCCCCGATCCCGTGGATATGGACACGACGCCGGTGAGCCTCACCGATACGGCACAGCAGGCGCAAGGCGTGGCGCGCGCGCAGAAGAACGCCGGCGTCGCGCCGGCCGCACCCGCGATGGTGCCGCAAGGCGGGCTGTTCTGGGACGGCCGCGCGGATACCTTGCAGGCGCAGGCGATGGGGCCGCTGTTCAATCCGGTGGAAATGGCCAATACGAGCGAAGCCGAAGTCGCGCAGAAATTATTGCGCGGCGGTTATGCCGAGAAACTCAAGAAGCTCTTTGGACCGGCGATGCTGCATTCGCCGGTGATGCTGGTCGATGAAGCGATGTCGGCCGTCAGTCGCTATCAGATCGAAGATGCGTCGTTCCATGAATTCAACAGCAAATACGACGAATGGCTCGAAGGCAAGGCGCGTTTGAGTCCGGCGGAATTGCGCGGTCTGCGTCTGTTCAACAATCAGGACAAGGCGAATTGCGCGGGTTGCCATTTGAGTCAGCCGGGTCGCGATGGATTGCCGCCGCTCTTTACCGATACGCAATACGAGGCATTGGGCGTGCCGCGTAATCCGGCGCTTGCGCAGAACAAGGATGCGAAGTTTTTCGACATGGGCGTTTGCGGTCCTTATCGTCATGATCTCGCCACTCAGACGCAGTATTGCGGCATGTTCCTGACGCCGACGCTGCGCAATGTCTCGACGCGTCAGACGTTCTTCCATAACGGCGTGTATCGCGACCTCAAACAGGTGATGGATTTTTATAACCTGCGCGAGACGAGCCCGGAAAAGATCTATCCGCGCGATGCAGCAGGCAAGGTGGAAAAGTACAACGATATTCCGGCGAAATACGCGGCGAATATCGATGTGGCGGATGCGCCGTTCGATCGCAAATTCGGCGACAAGCCCGCGATGTCCGAGCAGGATATCGACGACATCATCGCGTTCCTGAAGACGTTGACGGACGGGTACAAGAATTGAGCGCAGTGTGTTCGAGTACGGCTTCCGTAAAGGCCGTGTCGGGATGCGCCGCCACGCGCGCATCTCGACAGGTCAATCGATGCGCGCGCGGCTTCACGATGATCGAAGTGCTCGTCGCGCTTGCGATTATTGCCGTGGCGCTTGCGGCTTCGCTGCGGGCGGTCGGCAATCTGGCGTCGAGCGATGCCGAATTGCATCGGCGCATGCTCGCGGGCTGGACGGCCGATAACGCCTTGACTGAATTGCGTCTCACGCACGCGTGGCCCGCGCCTGGTGTGCGGCAGTTCGATTGCTCGGAAGGCAATCTCGCGCTGATGTGTACGCAGCGTGTGAGCACGACGCCCAACGCGCAATTCAGGCGCGTGGAAATTTCGGTCACGACGCCTGGCCGCAAAGAAACGCTGGCGCAAGTCATGACGATGCTCGACGATGAAAATAACCGCTCGCTCTAGACGCCGCATCAAACCGCGTGCGCGTGCACGCGGCTTTACGCTGATCGAACTGATGGTGGCTATCGCGATTCTCGCGGTGGTCGCCGTGCTTTCTTGGCGCGGACTCGACGCCATCGCGCGCGGCCGCGATGCGATCTCGCGTTCGATGGACGACGAGCGCGTATTTGCGCAGTTGTTCGATCAGATGCGCATCGACGCGCGGCAAGCGGTCTCCGATGACGAAACCGGCGGCAGTGCGATCGTCGCCGAACGCTCGGGCCTGCAGATCGTGCGCACGTATGCGGTCGGGCAGGATCGCGCGCCGCGTCTTCAAGTCGTGCGTTATGAAGTCGCCAATGGATTGGTGACGCGTTATGCGTCGCCGCCGCTGCGAAATTTCGGCCAGGTGCGTCGCGCGATGCGCAGCGGCGCGGATAGCACGTGGACTTCGGTGCCGCTCATGAGTGGCGTCGGCGAAATTCAGGTGCGTATGTTCGTGCCGCCGGGCGGCTGGACGATGCAGATGGAGGACGTGCGCAACGCCATCGAAACCAACGACAGCAATCTGACGATTCCGCAACTGGCTGCGATGCCGTTGCCGCGCGCCGTGGCGGGGTTCAAGGTCAGCATTCGGTCGTCGTCGCTCGCGCGGCCCATCGACCGTGAGTTTCTGGTGGGAGAGTGACGATGCCACTAAAACAGCGTCTGAAAAAGCGGCGCGAACGCGGAGCAGCCATCATCACCGCGCTGCTGGTCATGGCGCTATCGGCGGTCATGGTGTCGGGCATCGTGTGGCGCGAGCAGGTGCAGGTCCGCCGCATCGAGGACCAGCGGCTGATCGTGCAGGCGCAATGGGTCGCGCGCGGCGCGCTCGACTGGACGCGGCTGATCCTGCACACCGAAGCCGACACCATGCCGACCGCAACTTATCTGGGCGGCTTGTGGAGCACGCCCGTGGCGCGCACGCGGCTGAGCCATTTTCTCGGCGGCATGGAGAACGAGGGCAGCGGCCAGGTCGGATCGACCTGGTTGTCGGGCTCGGTCGAAGACGCGCAATCGCGCTTCAATCTGCGCAGCCTCGTGTCGAATCCGTCGCCGGGCGTGCTGCAGGTGAACGTCACCCAACTGGAGGCGTTCCAGCGCTTGCTGCAACTGTTCGGCATCAACCAGCAACTCGCGAACAAGACGGCGTTGGCCGTGCGCTCGGGGCTTTCTCATTCCGCCACGCGTTTCGAAAATGCGAGCACATCGGGCGGCAGCGCTTCAACGGCGCAATCCTCGCAAACGCAAGGCGACGGCGACAGCTTCACCGATCAGCCAGGCATCGACGATGACAACGACGAACACAGCGCAACGGCATCGCTGCTGATGACCGATGTGAACGCGCTGCTCGATATTCCCGGTTTCACGCCGGGCGCGGTGGCGCGACTGCGTCCATTCATAACGGTGTTGCCGAACGCGACGCCGGTGAACATGAATACCGCGAGCGCCGAGGTGCTGGCCGCGATCGTACCGGGCATGACGCTGGCGAAAGCGCAGACCTTCGTCGCCGCGCGCCAGACCGTGTTTTTCCGCAACATGAGCGACGTGACACTGGCTCTGGAGGCGGCGGACATGGACGGCGTGTCGCTCGATTCGTCGCTGTACGACGTCACCACCAGTTACTTTTTCATTCACGGCAGCGTGCAGCAGGAACGCGCGGAGGTGGACCGGACCACGCTCGTCTGGCGCGATCCGCAGACGCACAAGACGCGCATCGTGCGCGTGCAGGATGCGCGATGAATCAGATCGAGGCGACAAAGAAAGCTAATTGCAAGCGTCGGGAAATGTTTGGTAAGTAGTTTCGTTTCTCACTTGATGATTGCGATTTCGTCCGCGCGACGCGCGCGTATGCTGAAACTACAAAAAAGGACGTCACGAACTCCCTCTCTAACAGGCTACCCCGTGTCTCGAACGATCGTCGGTCTACCGCTGCGTAGGCTTCTCCTGCTGCTGCTTATCGCTTCTTCCACTCTGTTTCAGGGTTGCTCGTCGACGCTGGGCAATATCGCGCTCGGCATGGGACTGGGCACCGTCGGCACCGTGAGCGCGCTGGGATGCGCTCTGACCTGCCAGGGCGGCGACCCCGGCTGGTAATGCTGTAGCTGATTTCCGGCGCCAATGAAATGGGGTTTGGCGCTTTGGCGGAATTGCACTACGCTGTTCTGTAAGCGGGAGTGCGCCAATCCGTCACATCGAGTACACTGCACGCGTTTTTAACTAGTTAGTACAGATTTGACAATTCGGACGAGGCGCCGTGGCGCAGCCGGAATGCACAATCTGGAAACGTGATGACGTCCCCACAGCAACCTCCGTCCCAGCCGTTCGCGCCTTCGCGGCGGCAATTTCTGATCGGCACGACCGTGCTCGCGACGCTGAGCGTGGCCGGCCTCGGTGCGATCGCTTCGATCGGCGCGGCCCACGCGCAGGCCGCCGCCGCGAACGCCGATGCCGACTTCGCCGCTTTCATCAAGCTTTCGCAATACCTGACCGGCAAGACCTCGCTCGACGTCGAAATCGGCCGCGCGATTCTCGCCGGACTCAAGGTCGACGACGCTAATGCGAGTGCGATCATCGCACAGCTCAACGACTTCGTAGCGCGCACGAATACCCCTGCAAACGGCCTGCAAACGGTGCTGGACGCCTCGCAGCCCGCGCTCGCCAAACTGCCGAAGAAAGTGATGACCGCGTGGTATCTCGGCGTGGTCGGCAGCGGCAAGAACGCACGCACCGTCGCCTACGAACAGGCGCTCATGTATCCGCCGATCGCGGACGTCATCGTCATGCCGAGCTACGCGCGCGGCGTGCCCGGCTACTGGGCCAAGCCCCCAGTGCTGTCCCATTCCTGATCCCTGCATCCCATGGCAACGAATCAATCCGCCGACGTCGTGATCGTCGGCGCCGGCATCGCGTCCGGTCAGATCGCGCAGAAGCTCGCCAAGGCGGGAATCGACGTGCTCATGCTCGAAGCGGGGCCGCGCATCGAGCGCTGGCGCATCGTCGAAAATTATCGGAATAGTCCATTTAAGTCGGATTTCCAGTCGCCGTATCCGCCCACGGAGCACGCGCCGCATCCGCAGTATTCGCCGAGCAACGACTATCTCGTGCAGCGCGGCCCGGAACAGTACAAGGCCGGTTATCTGCGCATGGTCGGCGGCACGACGTGGCATTGGTCCGCGCAGTCGTGGCGTCTGCTGCCCAACGACATGAAGCTGAAAACGCTGTATGGCGTGGGCCGCGACTGGCCGATCAGTTACGACGACCTCGAACCGTATTACTACGAGGCCGAAGTCGAAATGGGCGTGGGCGGTCCCGAGGACCTCGGTTCGCCGCGCTCGAAGCCGTATCCGCATCCGCCGCTGCCGCTCTCGGACTTCGACCAGAAGTTCAAGGACGTGGTCGAGAAGGCGGGCTACAAGCACGTAACCGAACCGGCTGCGCGCAATACCGCGCCGTTCGACGGCCGTCCCGCCTGCTGCGGCAACAGCAACTGCATGCCGATCTGCCCGATCGAAGCGCAATACACGGGCGAAACCGCCATTCGCAAGGCCGAAGCCGCGAAGGCGCGTCTGCTGCCGAACGCCGTGGTGTATCGCATCGAGCACGATGAAAACGCGCGCATCGTCGCGGTCCATTACAAGGACCCGGACGGCAATACGCAGCGCGTGACCGGCAAGATTTTCGTGCTGGCGTCGAACGCGATCGAAACGCCCAAGCTCATGCTGATTTCGAAGAGCGACAAATTCCAGAACGGGATTGGCAACAGCTCGGACCAGGTCGGCCGCAATCTGATGGATCACCCGGGCACGACGGTGACGTTCCTGTCCGCGGAACCGATGTGGCCGGGTCGTGGCCCGATGCGTCTCTCGTGCATCAACAATCTGCGCGACGGTGCATTCCGTTCGGAATATTCGGCGATGAAACTCAACGTCGGCAATTATTCGCCGATGCGCGCCGTGAGCGATTATCTGATTTCGAAGGGCGTCTACGGCGCGGAACTCGACGAGAAGATTCGCGACTACGCTTCGCGCTGGGTCGTGGTGAACAGCTTCTTCGACATTCTGCCGGATCCGGAAAACCGCATTACGGCGAGCACGGAATTCAAGGACAAACTGGGCATCGCGCGTCCGGAAGTGCATTACCGCATCGACGATTACATCAATCGGGCAGCGAAGGTCGCGCGCGGTCATTACGCGCATATCGCGGACCTGTTCGGCGGCACGGAAGTGCGTTTCGACGATTCGTACTTCAACAACAATCACATCATGGGCACGCTCATCATGGGCGACGATCCGCGTGATTCGGTGGTCGACAAGGATCTGCGTTCGCACGATCACGAGAATCTCTTCATCGCTTCGAGCGGCACGATGGCGAGCGCGGGCACGGTGAATTGCACGCTGACGCTGTGTGCATTGTCGATGCGTCTCGCCGACAAGCTGATCGACGAAATGAAGCATGCTTGAGGCGCGCGCGATGAAACTGACCCACACGACCACAACCGGCTCGCGCCGACTCTTCAACGTATTGCGCAGGTGGCTGCCCGCCGGCGCGCTGGCCTTGAGCGGCGCGCTGACCGGCACGCTCGCGCACGCGGCCAGCGCGAGCGACGACGCTGCGCTCGTCAAACGCGGCGAATATCTCGCCCGTGCGGCGGACTGTATCGCCTGCCACACGTCGAACAAGGCGCAGCCTTATGCGGGCGGCGTGCCGTTCGATCTGCCGTTCGGCACGATTTATTCGACGAATATCACGCCGGATAAAACCTATGGCATCGGCAATCTGAGCGATGCGGACTTTATCGGCCTGGTGCGCGAAGGTAAATCGAAGGACGGCAAGCGTCTGTATCCGGCCATGCCGTATACGTCTTATACGCAATTGACCGACGACGATATTCTCGCGATCCGCGCGTATCTGCGCACGATTGCGCCGGTCGCGAAGGCCGCGCCTGCGAATACGCTCGGCTTCCCGTTCAACCAGCGCTGGGCGATGGTGTTCTGGAATCTCTTCAATTTCGATTCGGGCCGTTTCCAGCCCGATCCTGCGAAGAGCGCCGAATGGAATCGCGGTGCGTATCTGGTCGGTGCACTCGCGCATTGCCAGGAGTGCCATACGCCGCGTAATTTCATGCAGGGCTTGTCGAGCCAGTCGCTCGCGGGCGCGCAACTCGGCAACTGGACGGCGTATAACATCACGCCCGACGCCGTCGCCGGCATCGGCGGCTGGACCGAAGAGGAGCTGATCGCTTATCTGCGTGACGGCGCGGCGCCCGGCAAGGCGAACGCGGCGGGACCGATGGCGGAAGTCGTCGAGAACAGCACGCGTTTTCTTTCGGACCAGGATCTGCGTGCGATGGCGACGTATCTGCGCACGGTGCCCGCGCAGAACAACGGCATGAGCGCCACGAGCCTGCCGCGTTATGGCTGGGGTTCGCCGGTGCAGAGCGTGACCGCGCTGCGCAATCAACCGCTGACCGTGCTCGGCGGCGGCGCGGCGGCCGACGGCCGCACGCTCTTCAACGCGAATTGCGCGAGCTGTCACGGCTGGCAAGGCACGGGCGTGGGCGGCAAGGATGCGGGCGCGTATCCGTCGCTGATGCATAACACCAGCGTGGGCGCGTCGAACGCCGACAATCTCACGATGGTCGTGCTGCACGGCGTGAGCCGCCAGACCAACAACGGCCATATGTCGATGCCGGCATTCGCGGGCGAGTTGAGCAATAGCGAAGTCGCGACGCTGGTGAATTACGTCACCACGCAATTCGGCAATCCGTCCGCGACGATTACGGCGGATAAAGTTGCGAAGATGCGCTAGGCGCGTATGACGCAAATAAAAAAGCGGGCTTCGGCCCGCTTTTTTTTCGACCGCTCGGGTCGTGCGTCTAACGCTTCAGTTGCATGGCGATTTACGCGGCAATTTCCGGCGACGACAACGCGAGCGCGCGAATCGCTTCGTCCTCGACGCGATAACGAATCCATTCGGCCTGCGGTTTCGCCCCAAGCGATTGATAAAATTCGATTGCCGGCGTATTCCAGTCGAGCACGCTCCATTCAAAACGGCCACAACCGTTTTCCACCGCGATACCGGCGAGATGCTGTAACAGCCGCTTGCCCGCGCCCTGGCCGCGCGCATCGGGCGAAACGTAGAGGTCTTCCAGATATAGACCGGATTTCGCCTGCCACGTCGAATACGAAAAGAAATACACGGCATAACCCACGGCGCGGCCGTCGAGTTCGCAGATCAACGCTTTAGCGGGCGATTGCGGACCAAACAGCGAGGACGTAATCGTTTCCGTGGTCGCGGCAACCTGATCTTCGGCCTTTTCGTAAATCGCGAGTTCGGTAATGAAATGAAGAATGAGGGCCGCGTCGTCGGCGGTGGCGGGCCGGATGGTCAGTGCCATAAGCGTAATCGGGTTCCAGATGAGCAATAGAACTGCTGAGAACAGCAACGGACTCACGATAGTAGTCGATATCCAATCTGCGTATACTGCATTGTTGTCATCATGGATTGAACGTTATGCATCGTGATCTGCGCCGGCTCGACCTGAACCTGTTGCTGGTTTTCGACGCGCTCGTGCGCCATCGTTCGGTCACGCTGGCGGCGGAAGAACTGGCGATGAGCGCGTCGGCGTTGAGTCACGCGCTCGCGCGCCTGCGCGACGCGATGGCCGACGAGCTGTTCGTGCGCATCGGCAACGAGATGCGGCCCACGGCCACCGCCGAGGGCATGATGCGTCCGATTGGCGAGGCGCTCGATCTGCTGCACGCGGGACTCGCGCCCGCGCGGCAGTTCGATCCCGCCGCGAGCGAGCGCACGTTCATCTTCGCGGCCACCGACTACACGGCGTTCGCGATGCTGCCCGCGTTCATGGCGCGGATGCAGCAGGTCGCGCCCGGGCTGCGCTTCAAGGTGGTGTATTCGCGCGGCCGCGAATCCGCCGATGAACTCGCGTCGGGCCGCATCGACTTCGCGCTCGGTTACGACGAGGAAGCGTTACCGCTGCCTGCAGGCGTCGAAAGCGCCGACTGGTTTTCGGACGACTACGTGGTGATCGCGAGCCGCGAGCATCCGGCAATCGGGCGCAAGCTGACGATGACGCAGTATCTCGCCGCGCAGCACGTTGTGGTGACGCCGTGGGATGAGTCGCGCGGTTCGATCGATCTCGTGCTCGACCGGCTGGGCGCGACGCGCGATGTGGCGATGCAGTTGCCGAGCGTGCTCGTCGCGCCGTTCATCGTCGCGCGTTCGCATTTGCTGATGACGATCCCGCACCGCGCCGCGCTGATTCTGCGTGGTGCCGCGCCGGTTGCGATCTACCCGACGCCATTCGATGCGCCGCGTTATACGCTGAAAATCTATCAGCACACGCGGCATGCGGGCACGCCTGCGCATCGGTGGATTCGCGATCAGTTGCTGCAATCCGTGCCGGATTTGCGCGGATCGACGACGCGCAAGGCGCGTGGTTGAGCGGCCAGAATCACGTGTACCGGTACGGCCGCCGTCGAAGCCCAATTCGACGGTCTCCGAGATCAGCGTGCCGCGCCGTCAAGGCACGCGAACCGCGTTTACGCATTGCGTCCAATCGACGAAGCAGAGCCCTCGCGCTCCAGCCACGCGCGAAACAGCAGCACACGCTCGTCGTTGGCCTTTTCATCGGCGACATAGGTGCAATAACTGCGCGACGGCAGACGCGGACCGGCGAAGGGCGCGACGAGGCGGCCCGCCGCGAGATCGTCGGCGACCAGCGCGGTCGGTCCCATCGCAATGCCGATACCGTCGATGGCCGCCTGCAAGGTCAGATAGAAGTGATCGAAGGTCAGCGTGGCGGCGGGCGCGAGCGCGGGAATCTGCGCGCTCGCGAGCCAGTCGGGCCAGAGCCTCGGCAGACTCGACGTGTGCAGCAAGGTGTGCGCGCGCAGGTCGCCGGGCGTGCGCAGCGGCGCGCGCTGCAGCAGCGCCGGGCTGCAGACCGGCAGCCGCTCCTCGGTGAGAAAGGGACGCATGGCGTAGCCGTAAAACGTATCCGGGCCACCGCGAATGATCACGTCGTAACCGTCCTTGAGACTTTCCGGTGGCTCGTTCGAGGTCTCCACCTTCACTTCGATGTCGGGATGCGCGGCGCGGAACTTCGCAAGACGCGGCACCAGCCAGCGCAAGGTGAAGGTCGCGAGCGCGCTGACGGTCAGCGTGCGCGGCACCGCGCGCGGCGCGCCGTATTTCGCCGTGGCCTGCGAAAGCTGCTCGAACAGCGGGCCGATTTCGTCGAGATAAACCTGCGCCGCCGCCGTGAGCTGAACGCGCCGGTTGAGCCGTTCGAACAGCGGCGCGCCGAGCCATTCCTCGAGCAGCCGCACATGCTGGCTCACCGCGCCAGGCGTGACGTGCAGCTCCGCCGCCGCTTCCTTGAAGCTGCCGAGCCGACCCGCGGCCTCGAAGGCGCGCAGGGCATTCAACGGGGGCAAGACCGGTTTCATTCGGATTAGTTTAACTGGTTCGAAAGCGCAATTTATCTGGTTTGCCGGTCACGGACAAGATAGTTATCCTTCGTGCTTCTCGGCGCGGGTCGTCGTTTCGCTGGCGCCTCGTTCGCTGTCTCACGTCCTTCCGGCCATCGCGCCGCCACGCCCATGCTCAGTTACACCGGCGGTATCGTGCTGCTCGCCGCCATGCTCCACGCGACCTGGAACGCGATGCTGCACGGCAACCGTGACCGTTTTCTGTCGATGACGTGGATGAGTATCGCCATCGCGGCGGTCGCGACGCTCGTCATCGTGGCGAGTCCGTTGCCGGCGCGCGCGTCCTGGCCGTATATCGTCGCCTCGGGGCTCGTGCATTTCTTCTACAACGTGAGCCTCGTGCGCTCGTATCGCCGCAACGATCTGGCGCTCGCGTATCCGATTGCGCGCGGGTCGTCGCCGCTGCTCGTCACGCTCGGCGCGGCGCTGTTCGCGCACGAAGCGATCGGCCCCGTGCACGCACTTGGGATCGCGATGATTTCGGGCGGCATTTGCGCGATCGCGCTGCTGGGCCGTAACGTGTCGCGCTCGGGTGCGCTGGCCGCGCTGACAACCGGCGCGACGATTGCGCTCTACACGGTGATCGACGGCATGGGTGTGCGTGTGTCCGATAACCAATCGGTGGCCTATACCGCGTGGATGTTCCTGTTCTACTGGCTGACGCCGCTGTACTTCATCGCGCTGCGCGGCGTCGCGCCGCTGCGTGCGTCGTTGCGCGACGAGCCGATGGCGCTCGGTTCATCGGTCGTCGGCGGACTGGTTTCGATTGCGGCGTATGGCATCGTCATCTGGGCGCTTCAGTCGGGCGCGATGGGCGCGGTGTCGGCGTTGCGCGAGACCAGTGTGGTGTTCGCGGTGCTGATCGGGCGCGTGTTTCTGCGCGAAACGGTGAGCGTCACGCGCTGGATCGCGTGTTTGATCGTGGCGGCGGGCGCGGTGTGTCTTGGGCTTTGAGACGTGAATCAAGGCTTGCAAATGACTTTCGGCATGAGGGTGTTTCGATATGATTAGCGATCCGAATAAAATGAAAGGGCAATGCCATTGCGGTGCGGTGCGTTTCGAAGTGACGCTCAGTGACGGCTTCAACGGCATCCGTCGCTGCAATTGCTCGTATTGCCGGATGCGTGGCGCCGCTGTCGTGCCGCTCGCCGCGAATGGGCTGCGATTTTTACAGGGCGAGGACGCGCTGTCCGCTTATCGCTTCAATACCGGCGTCGCGCAGCACTTCTTTTGTTCGCGATGCGGTATTCACACGCATCTTCAACGCCGCTCGAATCCGCAGCTTTACGCGGTGAACGTGGCGTGTCTCGACGGCGTCAGCCCGTTCGATTTCGCCGAGGTGCCGGTGACGGACGGCATCCATCATCCGGGCGATACCGGCGAGCCCGCGCGTCAGGCGGGCGTGATGCGTTTCATCGCGCAGGAGTCAAGGAGTAACAATCGGTAAATTGCTTGTCGGGGCACTGAAATCGCGGTGCCGTAGAATCGTTTGCGCTTACATGCCCCTTTTTCTACGATGCTCCGCTCTTTCGATTCGATCGCGCGTCGCGCCGCGCGCTGGCTGACCGTCGCGCTGACGATGCTCACGGGCGCTTATATTCCGCTCGCGCACGCCGATTGCCGTCCCACGGCGCAACCCGGCGCGGTGGTGCTGCCGCTGTCGCCTGCGCAGCTTTCGGTGCCGCTCAATGCGCCGGTGGGCACGGTGCTCGGTTCGGCGCACGTGGCCGCGCTCAACGACATTCCTTTCACCTGTAGCGGCCCGGATAATGCGCGCGAACTGCGCGTGCTCGCGCCCGCCGACACGGGTTCGGGCCTCGGCAATGTCTACGCGACGAATCTCCCCGGCATCGGCTTTCGGATCGTGACGCGCGGCGGCAGTTTTGCGGGCATCGACGACGGCCCGCGCGACGCGGCTTATCGCGTCACGCTGCCGCCGCACGCGGCGCGGCTCACGGGTTTTACCGCCGATGTCGAGTTCATCACGACGGGCCCGAGTCACGGCGGCGTGCTCGCGCCGGGCAAACTGGCGAGCGTGATGATTGGCGGCACGGACTTTATCGATGTCGTCGTGCCGGAGAATGGCGTCGTGATCGACGCGATGCAATGCGCGCCCGTGTCGGTGAGCGGGGAAATGTCGGCGGGCGTGGGCACGATGGGCTCTTTCACGCAGGAAGCGGCCGTCATCAGCACCGGTTGCGGGCCGGTGGGCGTGAGTCTCGCGATCGGCGTGGGGCAGGGCTACGTGTATGGCGCGCATCCCGCGCTGAATGCGAATGCGCCGCCCGCGCATCATCCGCACGATGCTGGCGGTTTCGCCGCGCTCGACGCGGCGCATGGGCCGAATGCGGCGGGCGTGACGCTCACGCGCAATCGCAATACCGCGCGCGCGGCGTCGCTCGACGACAGCCAGTCGGACAGCGTCGAATCGGGCACGACGCAAAGCGCGGGCAGCACCGGCTGGTCGGGCGGCAGCTTCGGTTCCGGTGGCGGAATGGGTGGTGGACGGCGCTGAATGTTGCACTGAATATGTGCTGCCTGCGTCGCCACCGTTTGGACTGCTGCGTTCCCCGCTCAATCGCGTGATCTTCTTGCCGATTATGAACGGCGCTCAGCTTGAGTTCAGATCACGCTCGGGCCACATTCAAACGACGTTCGAACGGTGCCGGATCGCCGCTCGATTCGAATCTCTCCGCATCGATATGAAGAATTGACCCGCCGCTGAGATAGAATCGGCGTCGGCCAGGCATGCCGTATGAATCTGGAGACAATGAACCTTGTTGGAAGTGTGAGGGAGAACCTATGAAGAAGGACAGGCTCGTGGCATTCGCGCTGATCGCCGCTGCGTTGGCGCTCGCAGGCTGCACGTCCGTAGCCCAGAAAAATACCGATCAGTGCGTGGACAAAATGCAGGCGTCCGCCGAACCCGCGCTCGTCTCGGTCAGCGACAAGCGGCCCTCGGCGGATGGGCGCTCGGTCACCGTCAGCGGCATGATGGAAGACCGCCGCTCGCAATCGCTCGTGCCCGCGCAAGTCGAATGCCAGTTCCAGGGCAAGGTCCTGACGGGTTTCCGCTGGCTCGTGCCGGCGAATTTCGTATCGCAGCACTGAGCATTCACGCGCGCCGCGTGCGCATCGCGTTGCATTGCAAAAAAGCCCAGGCCGGATGCGCCTGGGCTTTTTGCTTTCAAGCCTCACGCCGACGATTGCCGCTTTGGTCGACGCCTCGTCAGCTTGTTGAATTCAATTCGTAATCGACCGTAATGCTGGCTGTAACCTGAGTAAGTTTTACCCGGCCTACACTCCAGCGTTTTAACGCTGGTCTGTTGTCGGTTACATTCGGCTACGGGCAATTGAATTCATTACCGAGGTCGCATGAAGCCCGAACCCAAAGCCATTTTCCTGCATACCGGATATCGAACGGCGGGCACGTGGTTATGGTCCTGTTTTCGCAATCTGGATCAGGTGACGGGATATTACGAACCGCTGCACGAAATGCTCGCGACCATCGATCGCGACATGCTCGACAAAAGCACGTCGAGCAGCTGGCGGTCAGGGCATCCGAATCTGGAAAGCCCGTATTTCGCCGAGTTCGCGCATCTGCTCGACGGCGATCAACCGGGGATTTCCGGTTACGACGAAATGTTTTCGATCGACAGCTTTTCCGGCGATGCACCCGAAGCGGCGCCGCGTATCGTCGATTATCTGAATACGCTTGCGCAGACTTCGCGTGCAAAAGGGCGCGTGCCGGTATTCAAGTTCTGCCGCTCGCTGGGACGGCTCAAATGGTTTTACGAGACGTTTCCCGACGCGGTGCATATCGTCGTTCTGAAGAATCCGATTACGCAATGGCAATCGTGCTGGGAGTTGCTGGCGAAACATCGCAATGCGCATTTCGTTGCCATTCCGTTTGCCGTGCTCGATTTGAACCGGCATGTGCCGCTCGCGCGCAAGGTAATGGACGCGCTGCGCATTACGCTGCCGGAGTTGCCGGAAAGCGGTGAAGAGATCACGCTCGAAGAGCGCCTCACGTTCTTCAAGGAATACGTGGCCAAGATCGATCCCGCCGACGCTTATCGCGGTTTTCTCGCGCATTGGCTGCTGACGTTGCGCCACGCGTTTACATCGTCGGATGCGGTGTTCGATTGCGATCTCGCCGCGCGTTCGCCCGTATATGCGCAGGCCGCGGAGCAGTGGATCGCGGAGATGTCGGGCTTGAGCCCGTCGTTCGGCAGCGTGCAGCCCGCCGATGGTCCGCGCCAAAGCGGTTTCGACGCAATGCGCGGTCTGGAGATTCACCTCGACGCGCTGGCGCTGTCGCGCGCGCTCGCCGAATCGGGCGAAATCAGCGGGGAAACCCAGTCGTTCTGGACGAGCAAACTCGCGCAGGCGACGCAGGTGCTCGCCTTCGGTCCCGACGTGAACTGGCCGCACGGCGCCGTGCCGTTGCATCGCTCGACGCGCGTGGTGGATATCGCGCTGATCGACGGCATTGCCGCCGACGCCGCGCTCGTGAACGAGCTGGCGGCCACGCGCAGTGCGCTCGAAAGCGCGCGTCGGCAGATAAAGGCGCTCAAGCGCGCGCCGTTGCGTCGGCTCGGCACGAAGGTGCGCAAGCTGTTCGCGTCGAATGGGCGTCGCGCGGCCTGAGCGGCGTGGCGTTATCCGCGTCGCGCGCGGGTCAGGCGTGCTGGTCGCGAAACGCGTCGGTGACGTGCAGCGTGTGAGCGTAGACCGCCCCGGCGCGTAAGACGACGGCGATCGCATACGCCTCGTCGAGCGCTTCGGGAGGCGCATCGGCGGCCAGCGCCTGCTCGTGCAGCGTCTGGCGGCGCGCGTCGTCGGACTGCGCATACGCGACGGCGGCCGCGGTGATCCAGACCAGCGCGGTGTCGATCGCATCGGTGGAGAACACCGCCTGCGCGAACGCGAGACGCGCCTGCGCGATGGCCGTGTTGCGCACGGCGGTTTCGTCCTCGATCGCGAGCGTGCCGTGCGCGACGCTCAGCGTGCCTTCGCCGATCGATTCCAGCGCCGCGCTCACGTAACTCACGGCCAGCGCTTCGGCTTCGGTCGCGCCGCACTTGCGCGCGAGCGCCGCGTGATGCTCGATGCAGAACGCGCAGCGCGTGATCTGCGCAATCGCCACGGCGACCAGATGCTTGTCCTTCTCCGATAGCCGGCCCGCGCGCCAGACCGGCGCGGACAGCGCGCGGAAGGCTTTCGGACCGGCGTGGCTGCGTTCGAGTGCCCCCACGATGCGGGCTTCTTCGTCGTGTGTGCGGAGTTCGCTCATCGAAATTGACTCATTAAAAAAGGGCTCGGCGTGAGAAATCAACGCGGGCTTGCAATGGCGGCGTCACTCGGCGCGGACGCGTTGCGTGCGTCGCGCAACCGGCGCGCGGGGTCCGCCGCCGCCAGCACGGCGATCAGACTCAACACGCCCAACGCGCTGATATACGCGCAGATGTACCACGGCGAACCGTTGCCCAGCACGAGCAGCGCCGCGGCGACGAAGGGCGTCAGGCCGCCGGAAATCAGCGTGCCGATCTGATAACCCAGCGAAATGCCGCTGTAACGCACCTCGACGGGAAACTGCTCCGCGAACCAGGCCGCGCCGGGCGCGTAGATGGCCGCGTCGAAGAGCGCGAGTTCGATGGCGAACACCACGGGCAGGTAGCGCAGATCGCCGTGATCGAGGAACCAGAAGAACGGCCACACCAGCAGGCTGATGCCGACGACGGCCCACACCGCAGGACGCCTGCGGCCGATGCGGTCGGACAGCGCGGCCCACAGCGGCGTCGCGACGATGGCGAACGCCGAACCGATGATCACCGCGCTGAGCGCGAACGACGCGCCGCCGCGCTTCAGGTTCAGATAGCTGATCGCGTAAGTGGTGACGATCGCGTACATGGCCGGCTGCAGCATACGCAGGCCGATCGTCACGAACAGCGCGCGGCGATGATGGCGGAACACATCGGCGACCGGCAGGCGGCGGAGCTTGCCTTCGGCTTGCGCGTCGAGAAACGGCGCGGGCTCGTGAATGCGCGCGCGCACGAACACGCCGACGGCCACCAGCACCACGCTGAACAGGAACGGCAGACGCCAGCCCCACGCGGCGAAGTCATCGGCGGACAGCCACTGCCGCACCGTGAGGAATGTGCCCGAGGCGAGCAGCATGCCCGCGGCCGAACCGACCTGGGTGAACGAACCGAGCAGGCCGCGCGAACGCTCGCTCGCGTGCTCGACCGAGAGCAGCGACGCGCCGCCCCATTCCGCGCCGGTCGCGACGCCTTGCAGCAACCGCAGCGTGACGAGCAGCGCAGTCGCCAGCAGACCGGCGGTTGCGTAGGTCGGCAGCAGACCCGTGAGCAGCGTGGCGATGCCCATCAGCACCAGCGAAAACACCAGCACGCGCTTGCGCCCGATGCGGTCGCCGAAATGCCCCGCGATCACCGCGCCGAGCGGACGCGCGAAGAAGCCCACGCCATACGCGGCGAACGCGCCGAGGATGCCGGTCAGGCCGCTCGCGCTGGCGGGGAAGAACGCGTGACTGAAGACCAGCGCGGAGGCTGTGCTGTAAATGTAGAAGTCGTACCACTCGATCGTGGTGCCGATGAACGCGGCGAAGCCGACGCGTGCTGCGCCGTTGCGCGGCGACGAAGAGGAGCGGGTTGACATGATGCGATCAGCATAGGAAAGCCGACCAGTTGATCATTGTTGCTGTCGTTTTCCTAACAACGATTTGTGCTTTGGTTTGAAGTCGGGTGGCTTATAAGGAATGTGGGAATGGTGATTTGCGGTGTTGAGAGACGTGGCGTGGCGGGCTTATTTATTCGGGCGACGTTTGCGCATCTGAATAAATTGCGATATCGGACTCAATTTGTCGAATGTCAAATTGCGTTTCGATCGCGACGCAATACGGATAAATCAAACTCCACTTTAAAGATTGTCTGATGGTCTGCCCCCTTGCGTAATCCGACGATTACCGGTTAGCGGCGGAGGGACCGCCGTGACTGTGCTGGTCGCGTATCTGCACGGTTTCCATACCTGCAATCGAACGAAGGCACGCATATGAGGCGTTATCTGTTGCGACAAGGCGATAAATCCACGGCGGGCGGTGTTGTCCTGGAGGGCGCAGAAAACTGCTCACATCGCGGGATACCGATCACGTTTATCGGCGCAAAAGTCTGGTGCGAAGGCTGTAAATCGTACGGTTATATCGAGTCGGCGGGGCCGCACCGCAGCGCAACGATGCGGGGGAAGCAACAGGCGCTGGAAGACGATATCTGTATCTGCAAGTGTTCACCGCCGCCGGTTTTCAGTGCGTCGCAAGCAAGCGCCTCTCACAGTTGGGAGGACGAATGGGGGGACATGGGTTATGCAGCAAGCCAGGCCGCGTTACTCGACAGGCAGAGCGCCACACACGACGAACGGTTCAAGCTATGCGATCGCGCCGGAAACCCGCTCGCGGATACCTATTACACCGTTCGTTTGCCGTCCGGTGCAACGGTGAAAGGCGTAACAGATTCGAACGGCTATACCGCGCGCTATCAAACTGATGGCGAGTGCCGTATTGCCGTGTACATCGGCCACAAGGAGTAGTCGTGCCTACCAGACTTGCACTGAAAGACGATCGCACGACCACGGGCGGGTCCATCCTCGGGCCGGGATCGGACTGGTTTAACGAAGACGGTAGAGCCTTCGCGCTGGCCGAAGACAAGGCAACATGCGGCAACTGCAAAGGCGTGTGGCCGGTTGGTGGCACCACCCATAACGTAATGGACCAAGGCCAATCCTTCGTTAAAGACCTTGCGCCGGTCTATTGCTCACGCGGCAAAAATCGCGTGCTTGCGAGCGGTGAATCGCCCTTCTTTTATTCCGAGGATTGCGAAAGCGACTCACAGACCACCGCCGTAGCAATACAACCATTCCACGATGAACAGTTCACGCTGTGCGACGCGCGCGGCACGCCGATGCGCGGAACGTACTACACGGTGCGGCTATCAACTGGTGAGATTGAACACGGCACCACCGACGAGCAAGGCCGTACCGCGCGATATGCAACGGAACACGCTGCTTCGATTCACGTTTATCTTGGGCACAGAGAGGAAATGTAAATGCCTGACGCACTTGGAAGCGCAGTAACGAATACGAACCCGAATTCGTGTGTTAATTTGCAGACCGATCGGTTATGCAAGCCTTGGACTCTCTCGCAGCAAGGCATAACTTTCATGGCCGTCCTTGAAAGTGGAATTCTCAATGGCACGTATCATCAGGTGCTTCACCACCATACAAACAACCTTCCCGTTTCCCAAGGCTTCATCTTGCAGGTATACGACGATGGACACGGAATTCCAACGACCGGTTTAGGACATCGCGTTTGGCCCGCCGACAATCTGCATATGGGACAAACCATCACACTCGAACGCGCAAAAGAACTATTCCGACACGATCGAGAGCCTGCCGAAGGAGCGATCAACAACAGCGTTAACGTGCCGCTATATCAGTACGAATATGATGCACTGGTATCCGTATTGTTCAACACCGGCTCTGGTCGCGGACCCCATGACCCGTGGCCTGGAACCAGGGCTCAATACTTGGCAGACTTTCTGAATCATGGCGAATACGAACGGATGCGCGATGTGATACGCGGTTTCATAGCTAACATTGTCTCTGGCCGCCGCCAGAGGGAAGCACGGTTGTTTGATACGGGAGTTTACGATGCGACTCACTAAGTTCTTGCCTGTCTGCGTGTTCGGCATCTCCACTTATATGGTTGTCGCGCCAATTGCGGATGCCGCTACAGTCTATGGGGCCAGCTTTGATTACAGGAAAGCTGAACCAGCCATCGAGCAGTATCCAGGAATGACGCCGGACCAGATCAAGGCGCATTGTAAAAACGAAAACCTGGGAGGTATGGAAATGGCAACGTGCGCGCAATTTAGTTTTGAAGCAGCGAATGCAACTCTCGCTAAGGCAGTCGAAGAAAATGAAAAGGAAATCGCAAAAAACGACATGGAAATTAGAAAAAATCACAACCCCGTCGCGCTGCCGTATTTCAAGCGTGCACAAATAAACTGGCAAAATTATCGCGATAATCAATGCTACGCGAACGTGTATGAAATTGGTGAGGCATCTATACGTTTCATTGATTTTTACGCATGCATGGAGAAAATTACGAATTCGAGAATTGAAGAGCTGATTTCCCCGGATGTACGTCAGTAATTCGATTATTTTAACCGCCCCGCTTCGACGGGGCGTTTTTGCGATGCGGCAACCCAAAGTCCTTTGAATTGATTTCTGCAATTCACGCGATTTATGTGTCTTTTAATTGAATGGGGGGTCAGGACGATGAACCACGAACAGAAGGTCAAGACGCAATACATTACGCCCCTGTCGTCGTAGCTTGTCGTGCGAGTATTGAACCCGCCTGGGTAGGCGATTCCCAAATGAGCGGTCCGGCTATCTTCACGTCGCAAATCCTCGCGGCGGTGTACGCATAGGTGCGCAACACGTGCCACGCTGAGGATGATTCAGACAACTGGCGCGTGTTGCCGTTCAAATCACGCCGATTCACGCCGGCTCCGCCCCCGCAGCGCACATCATCGACTGATACTTCAGCGGCGTGATCTGCAGCACGCGCTTGAACATCACGGCGAAGGAGTTCGCGTCGGCGTAACCGAGGCAGCTCGCGACTTCGTCGATGGGCGTATGCGTCGACAGCAGGCACATCGCCTCGGACACGCGCATCTGCTCGCGCCACTTCGCGAACGGCATGCCGGTTTCGCGCTGGAAATGCCGCGCGAGCGTGCGCGAACTCGCGCCAAAGCGGTCGCCCCAATGTTCGAGCGAATCGTTGTTGGCGGGCTGCTCGATCAGCGCCTGGCAGATCCGGTGCAAACGCGGATGCTGCGGCAGCGGCAGACGGCCAGGCTGGTCGTCGGCGGGCGATGCCGCGGCGAGCAGATTGACGATCAGCTGCGTGAGGATATCGGCGAGACTGCCCGGCTCGCGCGTGCGCGCGGGTTCTTCGACCATCGCGAGAATCGCTTCGCGCAGCAGGCCGTTGACGGGCAGCAGTCGGCCTTCGTCGCCGCCGATCGCCGGACACGGATCGACGTACAGCGTGCGAAAGCCGACCTTGCCCACCATCTCCAGTTCGTGCTCGACGCGCGGCGGCACCAGCATCGCGCAATCGGGCGTGACGACCCAGCTCGCGGCCGGCGTGCGCACGCGGATCAGCCCGCTCGTCGCGTAGAGCAACTGCGCGCGCGCGTGCGTATGCGCGATCTCGCGCGAGCCCGATTCGTACTCGATCGCCTGACCGAACACGGTCGGTAAATCGCTCTTCGCAGGAGGCGGCACAGGCTGCGCGCCGCCTCTCGGCTTCGTACGTGGAGTGTCCGTTTGTGTCGAAAAAGCTTCCATAACGTTCCATCTGGACAAAAGTTGTCCGGGTGATCGGACAAGTCGTCTGCCTCTGCGCGGGCCTAACTTGTATCATCTGACCTCGCCAGCGCGGCCTCGCCCTTTGTTCATGGGCCTCCGGCGGCTGCGCCTCTAACGACATAGTCCCCCAAGTCTGCACAAACGCCTTTGGCCCGCGACGTTCATCGCCGTGGGAAGTATAGCTTTTGTGATTGTAATAAGAAGCATTATCATTAACATTCAACTGGTGAATCGACGATGAAGGGACGTAAAAACAACAAGATGACGGGGCTGCACGGGTTGTCCACGAAGCTTTCGCCGATGCGGTGCGCATTACTGGGGATGCCGCTGGCGTTTTCGGTCGTTGCGCACGCACAGACCGCTGACGACGCCAGCGGCGTTCAAAACGGACAAAACGCCGGCTCGGCGCAATCGGCTCAATCGACGAAATCGACCCAGGCGGCGTCGGCGAAAGGCACGCTGCCAGCGGTGAACGTCGACGCGCAGCGCGAGTCGCCGAGGGGTCCGACTTCGGGCGTCGTCGCCAAACGCACCATGACGGGCACCAAGACCGATACGCCGATCGTGCGCGTGCCCCAATCGATTTCGGTCGTCACGCGCGAGCAGATGGATCAGCAGGGCGCGACCACGGTCGATCAGGCTCTGCGTTACACGCCGGGCGTCTACTCGCAGGATTCGACCGATTTCCGCTTCGACCAGCTGCGCGGACGCGGCTTCGACTATTCGGAATATCTCGATGGCCTCGCGCTGCAGGCGGACCAGTATTACGCCAATCCGCGTATCGATCCCTACTTCCTCGAACGCATCGATGTGATGCGCGGTCCGTCGTCGGTGCTGTACGGCGCGGGCAGTCCGGCCGGCATCGTCAACATGGTGTCGAAGTTCGCGACCGAGGATCAGGTCAACGAGGTTCAGCTGCAGTTCGGCAATCACAACCGCTATGAAGCCGCGTTCGACGTGGGCGGCAAGCTGGACAACGACGGCACCGTGCTGTGGCGCATCGTCGGTCTGGGCCGCGACGCCGACACCCAGGTGGACGGCGTGAAGGATCAGCGCATTGCCTTTGCGCCGAGCGTCACGATCAAGCCGAACGCCGACACGCGCCTCACGGTCTACGCGCAGTATCAGCGCGATCCGGCGGGCGGCCTGTTCGATTCGCTGCCGGTGCAGGGCACGGCCACGTACAACCCGAACGGCAAGGTCAGCCCGGGCACTTACATCGGCAATCCGGACACCGATTATTTCCGCCGCACGCAGTACGCGTTCGGCTATCAGTTCGAGCAGAAGATCAACAACGTCTTCACGTTCCGTTCGAGCGCGCGCTACATGCACGACGACGTGGATTATCGCCAGTCGTACTTCGGCACGTGGAAGGCGGGCACGAACCAGTCGGTGCTCACCATGAGCGCGTTTCTCGATCGCGAGCACCTGAGCCAGTTCGCGATGGATAACCAGCTGCAGGCGAAATTCTCGACGGGCGACGTCAAGCAGACGGTGCTGTTCGGCGTCGATTACCAGCGTCTGCTGAGCGGTACGAATTCGGGTTCGGGCTCGGTCGGCACGCTCAATCCGTTCGATCCGGATTTCTCGACGGTCGGCCAGATCTACACGACCACCAAGCGCGTGGATACCGCCACCGATCAGCTCGGCGTGTATCTCCAGGATCAGATCGAATACCGTCACTGGCTGCTCACGCTCGGCATCCGCAACGACTGGACCTCGACCAACATCCAGACGAGCGGTTCGAGCACGGGCCTGCAAAACCAGACGCCGCACGCGTTCACGTGGCGCGGCGGTCTCTCGTATCTGTTCGATAACGGCATCGCGCCGTACTTCTCGTATGCGAAGTCGTTCCAGCCGACCACGGGCGTGAATTACGCGGGCCAGGCGCTCGTGCCGACCACGGGACAGGAATACGAGGTGGGCGTGAAGTATCAGCCGAAGAGCTATAACGCGCTCTATTCGGCGGCGATTTTCGATCTCACGCAGCACAACGTCACCACGACCGATCTGAATCACCCGGGCTCGTCGGTGCAGACCGGCGAAGTGCGCTCGCGCGGTCTCGAACTCGAAGGCCATATCCAGCTCACCGACGATCTCACGCTGCTCGGCTCGTACACGTATCTGAATCAGGTCGTGCTGGAATCGAACACGGCTGCGCAGGTGGGCAAGCGTCTGACGATGGCGCCGCGCAACATGGCCAATCTCTGGGCCGATTACACGCTGCATAGCGGCGCGCTGCGCGGTCTGGGCTTTGGCGGCGGCGTGCGCTATATCGGCATGTCGGCGGGCGATACGACGAATACCTTCGACGTCAGCAGCGTCGTGCTGCTCGACGCGGCGGTGCACTACGATCTTCGCAACTGGAAGTTCGCGGTCAACGCGACCAATCTGACGAACCGCACCTATGTCGCGTACTGCTCCGGCGGCGCGTGCTATTACGGCTCGAAGATCGGCGTGCTGGGTACGGCGAAGTATCAATGGTAAGCGGTTCACGATGAAGGGAGCGCGCATGCAACGACGTCAATGGCTCGCGGCGGCCGCCGCCGCGGGTCTCGCATGCGCGCTCGGACCGCGTGCGGTGCGGGCGGCGGCGGACGTGGCGGGAGCGGGAGGAACGTCGGTGCCGAAACGCGTCGTCGTGATGGATTTCGGGCTCACCGAAATGCTGCTCACGCTCGGCGTGACGCCGCTCGCTACCTCGGTGCCGGACTGGTATCGGCGCACCAATGTCGCGCCGCCGCTGCCCGCCGGTGTGATCGATATCGGCTTGCTGTATCAGCCGAATTTCGAATTGCTCGAACAATTGCGTCCCGATCTGCTGCTGCTCACGCCCGCGCATGCGCCGAT
>NZ_JAAGPN010000093.1:0-31744 GCF_017104805.1 Paraburkholderia sp. Ac-20347
GTCGGCGCGCTCGCGGCCACGGCGCTTGTGATCGGCTGCGGCACGCGCGGCGCGCGGCTCGATGCGCAGCGTCTCCTGCTCGCGGGCGTCGCCATTTCGTTCGTGCTGATGGCGCTCGCGAATCTGCTGCTCTATATGGGCGATCAGCGCGCGTCCGCGTCGGTGCTGTTCTGGATGCTCGGCGGCCTCGGCCTCGCGCGCTGGAGTCTGCTCGCGACGCCCGCCGCGTTCGTCGCCGGCGGCCTGCTTCTGCTGATCGCGCGCCGCCGCGAACTCAACGCGTTAATGAGCGGCGACGTGGTGGCCGCCACGCTCGGCCTCAATGTGGCGCGTGTGCGCCGTGAGTTATTCGTCGTGTGTTCGTTGCTGACGGCAGGCATGGTGGCCGTGAGCGGCGCGATTGGCTTCGTGGGACTGGTGGCGCCGCATATCGCGCGGCGGCTGGTCGGCGCCGATCATGCGCGCGTGCTGCCCGCTTCGGCGCTCGTCGGCGCGTTGCTGCTGGTCTGGGCCGACGTGACCGCGCGCACGCTGATCGCACCCGACGATCTGCCGGTCGGCGTGGTGACGGGATTATTCGGCGGCGCGTTTTTCGTGCTGCTGATCGGGCGCGGAAAATAAGCTGCATCGCCATTCACACGACCTCGGCGATGCAGCGTCATTCACGATTTATTTAGCGCCGATTTCGTGTTCCGCGAGACTCAATTCGCGTTCGCGCTCGCTCGACGCTTTCGCAATCGGCGGACCGGAAAAGCGGTGACGCACGCCGCCCACATACCAGATCGCGAGCAGCACGAGCAACAGGCTGACGATCAGATACAGCACTTTCTCGTTCGGCGGTTGAATGCCGACATAAGCGAGAATCAGCGCGCCGCCCACCGCCGCAATCGCAAACGGCTTCGAGAATTTGCCCAGTTGAAACGGTCCTTTCTCGGTCCACGTGCGACCTTCGGCGAAAATGCCGGCGGCAATCGGCATCGCATACGAAACGAACAGAAACACCGCGCTGCCCGCGCTGAGCACCGTGAAGGCATCGCCATAGAGCGTCGCGGCAATCGCGAGCACCGCCGACGTCCAGATCGCCGCGCCCGGCGTGCGATGCGCAGGATTAACCTTGCGCAGCCATTTCGAACCCGGCAATCCGCCGTCACGCGCAAACGCGAACATCATACGCGACGTCGACGTGACCGCCGCCAGCCCGCACGCGTAGTTGATAAAGAACATCAGCAATTCGATGCTGATGCGCAGCGGCGTGGGAATGGGCGCGAGGATCGCCTGAAAAAAGCCCGTGCCCTGTTTGACCGCCGCGCCGAGACTCGGCATCACGAGCACGAATGCGCACACCATCACGTAGCCGAACGTCGTCGACCAGAACACCGAACCGACGATACCGCGCGGCACGTTGCGCGCGGCCTGATGCGTTTCTTCGGACGTATGCGCGGACGCGTCGAAGCCCGTGATCGTATAGGCGGTCAGCAGCAGGCCCGAGAGAAACGCCATCGCGATCGTCTGCTTCGGCCAGGCGCTGCCGTCGGTGCCGGTGAAATTCGTGAACGTATAGAGCCGCGAGAGATCGATCTTGACCGGCGAATACGCCAGCAGCGACACCACGAGCACCACCGTCACGACGAAAATCAGGTAGCCGGACAAATCGGTAATCTTGCTCGTGATACGAATGCCGCGATGATTCAGAAACGCCTGCGAAGCCGTAATCAGCGTGAGAAAAACCGTTTGATCCCACCAGCCGAGCGAATCGGGATTGACGCCGAACATCGGCGCAATCAAGGTGCGAAAGAACGGATCGTAGGTGCCGTAATTGATCGCGGCGACCACGAATACCAGACCGAGCAGATTCAGCCAGGCGGTGAGCCAGCCCCAGGTCTTGCCGCCGAGAATCGAGCCCCAGTGATAGAGACCGCCCGCCGTCGGATACGACGAGGCGATCTGCGCCATCGCCGCCGCCACGACCAGCGCGAACAGCGAACCGAGCGGCCAGCCGAGCCCGATCGACGCGCCGCCGGCGGCCGAAAATCCCATCTGAAACGACGTAATGCCGCCGGACAAAATGCAGATCAGCGAAAACGACACCGCGAAGTTGGAAAACGCGCCCATGCGGCGCGAGAGTTCCTGCGCGTAACCCATCTTGTGCAACAGCGAGACATCATGATCGGCGGATTCGGCCGCCGGTTCGATTGCATTCGCGTCCATATGACGATCCTTCAAGCGAGAGGGTGGAAACGTCGAACTGGTGATGATTTAATCAGCATTCCGTATCAAGCAGCCGTAAAACAGTTATCGACAAACAGATGCGCGCCGTTGATGAAACTCGCGTCGTCGCTGGCGAGGAACAGCGCGGCCTGCGCCACTTCCTCGGGTTTGCACAGGCGTCCCTGCTGAAGCGAAAGCGCCGCTTCGCTCGCATCGAAACCATATTGCGCGAGCGCGCTGATTTCGCGCTGCCCGTGGGGCGTGTTGATAAAGCCCGGGCACACCGCGTTGCAGCGGATACCGCGATCGCGATACTCGACCGCAATCGCGCGCGCGAACATCGCGCACGCACCCTTGGTCGTGCAATAGAGCACTTCGAGCGGCGTGGCCGCGACCGACGAGATCGACGCCGTGCAGACGATCGAGCCCTTGCCCGCTTCGAGCATGTGAGGCAGCACCGCGCGCGTCATCATGAACATGCTTTTCACGTTGACGTTCATGAGCCAGTCGTAGTCGTCGTCGCTGGTGTCGAGAAACGGCTTCACGACGATGCTGCCCGCGTGGTTGAACAGCGTGTCGATACGGCCGAAGCGCTCGATCACGCCCGCCACGGCGGCGTCCACGGCGGCGCGCTGCGAAACGTCCGCCACGAACAGTTCCGCCACGCCGCCTTCGGCGCGGATGCGCGCGACGATTTCCTCGCCCGCGCCGCGATTGACGTCCACCACGGCCACCTGCGCGCCTTCGCGGTGAAACAGCAGCGACGCCGCGCCGCCCGCGCCCGTCGCCCCGCCCGATACGATGGCCACCTTGCCCGCCAGCTTTCCTGCCCTTTCCGTCATTCCCGGCTCCTGTACGCATTCACGGTACGCACAAGTTAGGTGCACCGAAAATCGGCCACTATCCAAATTTGGCAAAAAAATAAAATTGCCGTAAAAATCAGGAATCGCGAAGATCGGAAAGGCATTGCTGCGATGCACGAGCGGCGGGCGCGGATCGTGCGCAGCGGCGTCCGCGCGTTGCACCGGTCGATCGCCATTTTGCGGCGCCAGCCGAGGCCGTCCCGGGAGACTCCATGGAAGCGGGCTACTCGCCGAACGAGGCCATCCAGTTTCGGAACTGTCACAGCGTCGACGAACAGGCGGCGCTGCTCGACGCATGGAACCAGAGCTATTGCCAGCTTTCGCGCGGCACGTTCAACGGTTCGGTGACGTCGTTCATGGCGAGCGGCGTGAAAGTGCTGGTCGAGCGGCTGAACCGCACGGTTTATCAGCGGGGCGACGTGGTCGGCCATAAATTCGCGCTGGGCATTCCGTTTCAGCTCGAAGGGCATGCGCTGCTTTCGGGGCAAACGAGTCACCTCGACGCGCTGCATGTGTTTTCCGGCCGCGACGGCTTCGAGTTTCTCTCGCCGGACCGCCATGTGTTCGTCAACCTCGAAATGGAGCCCGCCGCCGTGGCGGATTTCGCCACGCGTGCGCAGCTCGAATCGATCATCGCGCGCATCGGCGCGAAGGCGGGCGTGGTGAATATCGCGCCCGCGCGGCTCCAGCAATTCCGCGACGTGTTGAGCGTGCTGCTCGACGACGTGGTCCGCGCGCCGCGTTTGCTCAACGACCGCGAGAGCGTGAGCGCGCTGGAAAAAGCCATTATTTTCGGTCTGAGCGAAACGCTGCATGATTTCCCCGATATCGCGCAGCACGAACGCGGCGAAGCGCGCATCGCGCGAAACTGGCAACTGGTGCGCAGCGTGCGCGATATCGTCGAAGGATCGCCCGATTGCCCGCTCTCCGTCGCCGAGCTGTGCGCGCGCATGCACGCGAGTCGACGCACGCTGCAATATGCGTTCGAAGAGACGACCGGCATCAGTCCGCTCGCGTATATGCGCGCCGTGCGTCTTGCGCGCGTGCGCAAGGAACTCGTGCATGCGGCCACGGTGACCGAAGTCGCCACGCGCTGGGGCTTCTGGCATTTCGGCAATTTCGCCAGCGAATATCGCGAGCAGTTCGGCGAGTTGCCGAGCGAGACGTGGCGCAGGAATCGAGCCTGAAGCTCATGCCGATCTGGCGGCGCGCGAATTCGATGCGCACGCAACCAATACGGATCGCACCCCAACCTTTCCAGGCGGAAAGAATCAGCAATAAAACGTAATGTCGCGTGTAATCGCCGGGCGGATGCGCTCCGGTAGAGTGCGGAGATTCCGCACCTTGCAGCACGACAATGACCTCACGCCTGTCACGACGGGAATTCATCAAACTGACCATCGCCGTGGGCACCACCGCTTCGGTCTTCGACGCGAATTCCCTCGCCCTCGCCAACACCGCGCCCTGCCAGCTCACGCCCGAACAGGAAGTCGGTCCTTACTGGATCGACGGCGCGCTGATGCGCAGCGACATCCGCGAAGGCAAGCCCGGCGTGCCGTTGACGCTCGAAATCGTGCTGACCGACAAGCGCAATTGCGCGCCGCTCGTGGGCGCGGCCGTCGACATCTGGCAGTGCGACGCGATGGGCATCTATTCCGGCTACACGAAATCGGTGGCCATGCCGCCGCCGCCCGATTTCGCTTCAGGCGCGCCCGGCCGTCCGCCTGCGGGGATGCCGTTCGGCGCGCCGCCAGGCGGCTTCCGCGGTCAACCGCCGGGGCCGCCGCCGGGTCAAGCGGGTCAGCCCGGTCTTTCCGGCCATCCTCCCGGCCCGCCGCCCCCACCGCCGCCCACCGATCACCTGACCTTCCTGCGCGGCATGCAACACACCGACAGCAGCGGCACGGTGCGGTTCGAAACGATCGTGCCGGGCGTGTATCCCGGGCGCACGAATCACATCCACTTCAAGGTCCGCACGCCGGACGCGCAGCACGCGAAAGGCACGCACGTCTCGCACGTCGGCCAGCTCTTTCTGCCCGAAGCGTTGATGGTGCAACTGATGCAGACCGAGCCGTATCGCGCGCACACGATCCGGCGCACGACGTCGCGCGAGGACCCGGTGTTCACCGACCAGCACGGTTCGAGCATGATCGCCAGCGTGAATCCGTTCACCGTGGATGGCCGCGTCAAGCATCTGCGCGCCCGCGTGGAAGCGGTGGTCGATCCCGACGCCACGCCGCAGCCGGTCGAACCGCGCTTCGATGCAAACTTCGGTCCAAACACCGGACCGAACTTCGGTCCGCCGCCGCGCTAACGCGGCTCGCATCCTCCCAATCGCTCGCGGAAAAGCGGCCAATCAAACTCACCGTTTTTTTGGCCGCTTAATCTCCTCTCGTTGCCGATATGGCGGGAGGAATGCGTGAGCGTCATTGCCCAGATTTCGGATATTCATGTGCGGCCGCGTGGCCGGCGTTATCAGGATCTCGTCGATTCGAACGCGATGTTCGCGCGCGCCGTCGATGCGCTCAACCGACTCGATCCCGCGCCCGATTTCGTCTTCATCAGCGGCGATCTGACCGACGAAGGCCAGCCCGAGGAATACGCCATGCTGCGCGAATTGCTCGCGCCCTTGCGTCTTCCGTATGCGGTCATGCCGGGCAATCACGATGATCGCCGGTTTCTGCGCGAGGCGTTCGCCGATCAACCGTGGCTGCCGCGCGCAGGCGAACTGCATTTCGGTATCGACGTGGGCGCGATTCGTCTGCTCGCGCTCGATTCGACCGTTCCCGGTTTTCACCACGGCGAATTGAGTCCGGCAGCGCTCGACTGGCTCGAACGCGAACTCATCGAGCATGCGCAGCGACGCGTCATGATCGCGCTGCATCATCCGCCGTTCGCGACCGGCATTCCCTATCTCGACCTGTACGGCATGACGAATGTGAAGCCGCTGCGCGATCTCGTCGCGCGTCACGCCAACGTCGATCGCATCGTTTCCGGGCACGTGCATCGTTCGATGCACACGCGTCTTGGCAACGTGCCCGTGTTGACCTGCCCGAGCACGACCACGCAAATCGCGCTGCGGCTCCGTCCCGACGCCGACCCCGCGTCATTCATGGAGCCGCCCGCTTTCATGCTGCATCGCTGGAGCAACGACGATCGCGACGGTGACAACTGCGCGGTCTCGCATCTTTGCTATATCGGCCAGTTCGACGGACCGCTGCCGTTCGCGTGAGCGTCGCGCGGCCTGCTCAGAACGTGTCCCAGCCGTCGTTATCGATCAGCGCGGGAGCGGGAGCCGCAGCGGTCGCCGGCTTCGCGGGCGCAGCGCTCTTGCGAACGACGGGCGCGGGCGCGCTCACCTTGCGCGGCGCAACGCCCGCAGCACGAACCGGCGCGGCCGTCACATTCACCGCCTGAAACCCCGCCTCAGCTTCCAGATGGAAAAACGCAATCGCCTGATTCAGCTTCACGCCCTGATCCTCGAGCGATTTCGACGCGGCTGCCGCTTCCTCCACCAGCGCCGCGTTCTGTTGCGTGACCTCGTCCATCTGCGTGATCGCCTGATTGACCTGCTCGATCCCGCGGCTCTGCTCGGTCGACGCGGCCGCGATTTCGCCCATGATGTCGGTCACGCGCGCGACGGCCTGGGTGACTTCCGCCATCGTCCGACCCGCTTCGTCCGCCAGCGACGAGCCGTCCTGAATCTTCTGCACCGACGCGTTGATCAGTTCCTTGATCTCTTTCGCCGCGCTCGACGAGCGTTGCGCGAGGCTGCGCACTTCGCTCGCGACGACCGCGAAACCACGCCCCTGCTCGCCCGCGCGGGCCGCTTCCACCGCCGCATTCAGCGCGAGAATGTTGGTCTGGAACGCAATCCCTTCGATGATGCCGGTGATGTCGGCGATCCGCGTGGAGCTCGTGCTGATCTCGCCCATCGTCTCGACCACCTGGCCGACCACCTGATTGCCGCGCCCCGCCACCTCCGACGCGTTGTGCGAGAGCGCGCTCGCCTGCTGGGCGTTATCGGCGTTCTGCTTCACGGTCGAGGTCAGCTCCTCCATGCTCGCGGCCGTTTCCTGCAGCGACGCCGCCTGCTGTTCCGTGCGCGACGACAGTTCCGTATTGCCCGAAGCAATCTGGCTCGCCCCGGTGCCGATGCTGTTCGCCGACGTGCGCACCTGCCCGATCAGGCTCACGAGACTCGCCTGCATCTCGCCCATCGAGGCGAGCACGCTGCCCGCGGGCGCACCCTGCGCACCCGGCACCGGACGCAGATCGCCCGACGCCACCCGTTGCGTGACTTCGCCGAGTTCGGCCGGTTCGGCGCCCAGCGCGCGCAACAGCCCACGCGTGATGAACACGCCCGCGAGCACCGCCAGCGCGACGGCGGCGAGGCAAATCGCGATCAGCAGCATGCGTTGCCGCGCGAATTGCTCCGCCGATTCCTGGACCTGTTGCGTCGCGCGCTCCTGGGTGAAATCGGCGAAATCGTTCGACGCCTTGATCAGCGCCGCGAGCAAAGGCCGGCATTTCGTGTCGATTTCGGCGATGGCGGCGTCGCGTTGATTGTTCAGCGCCAGCCGGTCGATATCGAGCGCGACCGGGCGGTACAGCGCTTCGATGCGCGGCAGTTCGGCGGCCAGGCGGTGGCCTTGTTCGCTCATGTCGGACGCGCTCGCGACCAGCGCGTTGAAGGTGTCGAGATTGGTCTCGACGCGATGTTCGGCGTCCTCGACCGCGGCTTTTTCGAGCGCGACGTCCTCAGGCGTGGTGACCAGCACCAGATTGCGCACGGCCATGGCGCGATCGTCGACTGCCGTGCGGACCGCGACCGCCGCCTTGGCGCGCGCGTCGATGCCGCTGACGTAGCCTGCGAAACGGTTATTCGCGGCGTTCAATTCGTGTAACGACAACGCGGACACGATCAACACGATAAAGGCCAAAATCCCGAACGCGCCCGTAAGCTTTGCCTTCACCGACAATTGATTCACATTCATATTTTCTGTTTTCCATTTCTATGAAGGGGCAAATAACGCGGACGGTCGCTTTTACGATGCCCAATTCACGCAACGGAACGATATGCGTCTGCGCCCCCGGCAGACGTATGCGCAGAGCATGAGATTTTACTGAGCCTGCGTGAATAAACAGAAGAAAAAACCGTCGTGAAATCAACGCGCAAACGTTAGCGGAATATTGAATTTTTCTATGAGGCATATTTACCGTATAGAATTTCGGCTCTAATAAAATGTGCAACACGTACGCATCTTTAATACCCCCACAAATCAATCGGAAAATATTTCCGAATTAATCGATGGGGAGCGCGACTAAAACCCAGGACCGGATTGCACCGGCAATAACCGGTAATAAAGAAGGCGATACGAACGCCACCATTCACAGACGCAATTCGCTGTGTCATTATCGGAGCATGGAACTCCGTCACGAACTCGCCCGGCTTCATCATCATCACGGTCGCAACACCTTGCGCCGGGGTTCGTTACGTCCATCGCGCTGAAGCCGCCGGCTTCGGACAACAGGAACCAGGCGCCAGATGGCGCCTTTTTTATTGCCTACGGAGAAAAACATGACTATGCTTCGCGGAACCCGTTTCGTCACCGGCCAGTCGGCCGCCGTCATGCGCTCGCTCGAAAACCGCTTCCGGAGCTACCTTCATTGATCGTGGCGCTGAAGAAGCGATCGTCCCGGCGTTGTGGTCGCAAGACACCTTCGTCGAGAAAGCCGGCGGCAGCGAAATCCTCCAGCAGATGTGGACGTTCGCCGATAAATCCGGTCGGCCATGCTGTCTGATTCCGGAAGCCACCGCGCTCTTTCAGGAGCAGGCGGCCAATCTGCTCGGCGGCGCGCGCGAACGGATGCTCTTTTATATTGCACGGTGTTACAGGTACGAGCGGCCGCAAGCCGGTCGATACCGCGAATTCACGCAACTCGGCTTTGAATATCTATGCGCGGAACCTGAACGCGCGGCGGCATTCAGCGTCGATGTCGCGACGGGGTTTCTGGATTCATTGGGTGTCCGATATGATCTCGACCGCGCCGCGCGCCGGGGCTTGAGCTATTACCTCGGCGGCCAGGGTTTTGAAATGCGCTGTGCGGCGCTCGGCGCCCAGCAGCAGATCGCGGGTGGCGGTGCGTATCGGGAAGGTGCGGGTTTCGGCATCGGTCTCGAACGCCTGGTGCTCGCCATGTCGTCATCGTCTTTGCGCGAGTTAAACGCGCCGGATGATCAATCGTCTTAAAGTAAACTATTGGCGCGAGTTGGCGAGTTAGCGCAAGTCGGTAAATCGACGCGCTCGCCTGCTCGCACCAGCCCTCTCTGATTGAAAAATGCTGCGTGCATCCCGTACCCCGGGCGCGCAGCCGTGCTATCGTTGCGGCATGCGATTTGCGACCTGCAAAGTGCAGCACAGTCCCTCGCATGAAGGAGTTTTTAAACGTGGATGAACGTAAACGGGAAAGCATCGTTGCTTACCTTCGCCGCAGAATGGAAGAGTTCGGCATCGAGCCGGACGACATCGCGGCCTCGATCGCTGCCGATCAGCTTCGAATTCGCGCCGCGCGTTATCAAAACGCTGCGGGCGACACCTGGGACGGTCAGGGTGAAATGCCGCAATGGCTCGTACAAGTGACTAGCGCCGGTCAGGCGCTGGAGCACTTCGCCATTCGCAAACCGGAAGAGCGCGCCGAAGCGCCGCGCGCGCGTGTCGACTGGGCCAATGATCCCTTCGCCGGCAGCCGCCTGGCGACGGTCAGCGCCGAACGCCTGTAAATCACCCATTCACCGCAAGTCAGCAAGCGAGCCGCGTGGGCGCTGAATCGCGCCGCGCCGGGATGTTGCGCGCCCCTGTCATTTGCAGTTGTCCATTCGTCTTTGGGTCATCGCCTTCGGGTTATTCCCCAGGCGGGTTTTCGCCGATCGCTTTGGTATTTTTCGTATATTGATCGTGGCTTCATTCGCCATGATTCGCCGACCATGAATCATTGGGAATAACGGCAGCCTTTCAACGCAATTCGGCCAGATAACCGCTTTCGCGAGCGCGTTCGTGATTACCGCTGTGATTGCCATTCTGATTGCCTTCGCGATCGCCCGCGGCCAACGTCACGCGATTACGCCCCGCCGCTTTCGCAACATATAGCGCGGCGTCCACGCGTGCGATGGCGCTCTCCAGGCTTTCGGTCGCGCCGATGCTGTCCACGCCCGCGCTGAGCGTGCAGGTCACGCCGTCCGCGGACGAGCGCTCGACGGCCACGCGCAACGCATTGGTCGACGCCTCCGCGTCGCGTCCCGTGACATCGACGAACGCGACCCCGAACTCCTCGCCGCCCAGCCGCCCGAACAGATCGCACGGCCGGATCTGCGCGGCGACGATCCGCGAAATATGCGCGAGCAACCGGTCGCCCATTGCATGGCCGAAGCTGTCATTGACCGTCTTGAACTTGTCGATGTCGAGAATGGCGATCGCCATCGTGCCGCCGCGCGCGCGCCGGTGCGCGAGCAACGCCTGCGCCCGCTCCATGAATGCGCGGCGCGTGAGCGCACCCGTCAATTCGTCGATGGTGGCGAGCTTTTCCATTCTGCGCAGAATGCGTTCGTGCGCGAGCATCACCATGCCCGTCGACATGCACGGCAGCGAGACGATCGCGAGCCCGAGCAGCGCGATATTCCATGGCGACGGTTGCAAAAACGACAATGTCGGCGCGAGACCCAGCACGATCGCGACGATACGCGCGAGATAAACGAGCGCGCCCAGCCAGGCGGCCACCGCGATCAATCGGCAGGCGTAGCTCGCGCCGTCACGCGAGGCGTGACGCAACGCGAGGTAGCCCACCACGAAGCGCCCATACACGAAACCCAGCGAGATGATCACGCCGCGCGCGGTCGCACTGGGCGCAACGCATGTGAAGTAGATCAGCGCGGCCAGGGCGACGACGAGCGCCGCGCATTCGTCGCGACGTACGGGCGGCATGTCGAAGAATTGCCGCGTGCCCTGCACGAGCAGCAGCACCGCGCCCAGCGTCAGCGAACTCACGCCGACGATCATGATCGCGCCTGCCTGCATTCCGCCGATCAGAATCCACGTCGCCGCCACGCCGAGCAGCGCATAGCCGACGCACCAGCGGCCCACGCCCGGCACCGACGTGCGCACGAGCGAACCCAGCACGGCCACGCTCATCAGACACGAAACGATCAGGATCGCCAAAAGAGCGAAAGCGCTGGGCATGAGAACGAATACAGGCGGCGATAAAAATCAGAGGAAAAATCGATCAGGGAAAACCACGTGTTATTCCAGATCGCGAAAGGCAATCGAAAACTGTTTAAAAGCTGTTTAAAACCCGTGCGGCGGCGTGTGGCGCTCAGGTTGGGGATGCCTGATGCGGAATGCCTGACGGGATACCTATCGTATCGCACGTCACGTCTGAAAAAATGACGATCGAAGCCAGGCGCTTCAATTCGAGCACGCGAATGCGCCAATAGAATGCGCGCGGATAAGAGGCAATGCGCGTCCGCCGCGCGAGCGCGTCCGTATATCGTGAAACTCCTGGCTTCACGCTCATGACGCCCGCCGACTTTCGCCTCGCCCGCTATCCGAACCACGACGCGTACCTGGACGCGTACCGCCCGCCGCCGCGCCTCGGGCCGTCGATGCTATATTCGGGCCAATGTCCTCCAGCGGGTGCGCCAGCGCGCCCTCCTTGCATGAGTGATCCGTCCGGCGGCCTCGACGACAGCGCAACCTCGCCATCCGCACGCGCCGAGGCGTCCGACGCGGCGCGGCGCGCGCGTCTGAACCAGTTGCTCGACGCCACGGCGCGCGGCGAGCAGCGCGCCTTCGCCGAGCTTTACCGGCTCGCATCCGGCCATGTCTTCGCCGTGCTCGTGCGCATGGTTCACGACCGCGCCGAAGCCGAAGATCTGCTCCAGGAAGTGTTCACGACCGCATGGCGTCGCGCCGATACGTTCGACGCCGCGCGCGGCGGCGCGATGACGTGGCTCGTGACGCTCGCGCGCAACCGCGCGATCGACCGCCTGCGCCAGCATCACGAAAGTCCGCTCGACGACGCCGTCGCGCATGCCATCGCCGACGACGACCCCACGCCCGCCGCCCGCGCCGAAGCCAGCGAGGAACGCCAGCGGCTCGAACGCTGCATGGCGCAACTGGAGCCCACGCAGCGCGGCGCGGTCCGCGAAGCGTTTTTCAGCGGCGCGACCTACAGCGAACTGGCGGAGCGTCTGAGCGTGCCGCTCGGCACGCTGAAAAGCTGGATCCGGCGCAGCCTCATGCAACTCAAATCGTGTCTGGAATCATGAGCACGCCCGCCGATCACGATCCCGACCTGCTCGGCGCCGAATACGCGCTCGGCGTGCTCGACGCGAACGAGCGGCGCGCGCTCGAACACGCCGCCGAAACCGATCCCGTCCTGCTCGCCGCGATCGAACGCTGGCAGCGCCGCCTCGCGCCGCTCGCCGAGGAACTGCGTCCGCTGGCCGTGCCCGCGCGCGTCTGGACCCGCATCGAGCGCGATCTCGACCTCCTGCCGCCGCGCCGCACGCCGCCGCAAGACGCGGAGCCGTGGTGGAACAGCTTGCGCGTCTGGCGCTTCGTGGGCGTCGGCGCGAGCGTCGCGGCGCTCGCGCTCGTGCTGGTCAACGTGCTGCCCGTGAATCCGTATTTCGACGTGGTGCTCGCCGACTGGCGTCAGGGCCGCTATCTGCATTTCAACGGCCTTGCACACTGGCTCGCGTGGAGCTGGCCGTGGGCCGCGCTCGGCTGGAGCGCGTTCTCGCTGGAGCGCGCGTGGCTTGCGCGGCGCTCGCTATAATCGATCGCAATCGGCGGCCGCGATGAGTGATCGCTTCCAGCGACCCCAGCAGGCACGCCACACGCGCATCGTCACCGTTGTTCAGATAATCCGGCGAGCGCGCCGCCCCCATTACTGCCTACCCCGGTACTCACGCCATGACCGATTCCTTCTACAAACACCACGTGTTCTTCTGCCTGAACCAGCGCGATCCCGGCGCCGAGCGTCCGAGCTGCGCGAGCTGCAACGCGCAGGCGATGCAGGAATACGCCAAGAAGCGCGTGAAGCAACTGGGCCTCGCGGGTCCGGGGCAGGTGCGCGTCAACAAGGCCGGCTGCCTCGACCGCTGCGAGGAAGGTCCGGTCGTCGTCGTGTATCCGGAAGGCACCTGGTACACCTATGTCGACGAAACCGACATCGAGGAAATCGTCGTGTCGCATCTGCAGAACGGCCAGGTGGTCGAGCGTCTGCTGATCGATCGTCCCTGATGCGGTCCGCGATGCGCGCCGACACGACAACGACAGCACGAAAGACAGCAAGGACCGCAGCCCGATGAACGCCCAGACGCAAAAATTCCATATCGACGGCCCGATCGGCCAGATCGAATGCGCGCTCGACACGCCCGACGCCGGCACGCCCGTGCGCGGCATCGCGCTCGTCGCGCATCCGCATCCGCTCTTTGGCGGCACGATGGACAACAAGGTCGCGCAGACGCTCGCGCGCACGCTCGTGCAGCTCGGCTACACGACGTACCGCTCGAACTTTCGCGGCGTCGGCGGCACGGCGGGCACGCACGACAACGGCATCGGCGAACAGGACGATCTGCTCGAACTGATCCGCTACATGCGCGCGCAGCCGGGTCAGGCCGACGTGCCGCTCGTGCTCGCGGGTTTCTCGTTCGGCACCTTCGTGCTTTCGCACGTCGCGAAGCGCTATCTGGAAGCGGGCGGCGAGATCGAGCGGATGGTGTTCGTCGGTACGGCGGCGAGCCGCTGGGAAGTCGCGCCGGTGCGCGAGGACACGCTCGTGATTCACGGCGAACTCGACGACACCGTGCCGATTCTCTCGGTGTACGAATGGGCGCGGCCGCAGGAACTGCCCATCGTGGTGATTCCGGGGGCGGAACACTTCCTGCATCGCAAGCTGCATATCCTCAAGCGCATCATCGTCGACGCCTGGCGCTGACGCGCTCGCGTCGGCGGCGCGGCTTTTTCTCGCGCGCGTTTTTAGGGTCCATATCGGCCGCACGCAGCGTCTGTAAGTGCTGCGTCGGGCGATCGTGAGAAATGACCCCGTCGCGGCATAAAAATGCGCGTGAATCGTTAAAAATGCACGACAGGTGGGCGCAAACGTGTGCCCACTTCGAAAAACGCCTGCACGCGACGCGTATAATGGGCGCTCTTTTTGCGGCCGCCGCGCCCGTCTGAAACCTCTTCAGGCGTGTTGAGCGAGGCGCCGCATTCCGGCTCACCCGACCGTGCGCCGCATGGCGCGCCACGTTCATCCCGACCCCAATCCCGTCCGACCTGAACCCATGCGTTTTCTCTCCAACGGCCAGCAGTCCCCTCTCGTTTCTTCCTCCATCGTTCGTAAAGTCACGCTCGGCGCGCTCGTGCCGGCCTCGCTGCTCGCGAGCGCCAGCGCCTTCGCGCAAGTGCCGCCGCCGGCGGTGAACGCGCGCTCGTGGGTGCTCGTCGACGCCACGGCGAACCAGGTGCTCGCCTCGGGCAACGCCGACGAGCGCGTCGAACCGGCCTCGCTCACGAAGCTGATGACCGCGTACCTCACGTTCGAGGCGCTGCAATCGAAGAAGATTTCGATGGAGCAGATCGTCACGCCGAGCGAAGCGGTGCGTCGCGTGAAGACCGACGAATCGCGCATGTTCATCGAAGCGAACAAGCCGGTCTCGGTGCACGACCTCGTGTACGGCATGATTATCCAGTCGGGCAACGACGCGGCCATCGCGCTCGCCGAACTGGTGGGCGGCAGCGAAGCGAACTTCGTGAACATGATGAATGCCGAAGCGCAGAAGCTCGGCATGACGCACACGCATTTCGCCGACGTCAACGGCATGCCCGACCCGAATCACTACACGACGGCCGGCGACCTCGCCACGCTGTCGGCGCGTCTGATTCGCGACTATCCCGAGTACTACAGCATCTTCTCGGTCAAGGAATTCAAGTACAACAACATCAAGCAGCCGAACCGCAACCGCCTGCTGTGGATCGACCCGACGGTCGACGGTCTGAAGACCGGCCACACGCAAGCCGCGGGCTACTGCCTGATCGCGTCGGCCAAGCGTCCGATGGCGGGCGGCGGCGACCGCCGTCTGGTCTCGGTGATGATGGGCGAGCAGAAAGAGCACGACCGGGTGCAGGACAGCCTGAAGATGCTCAACTACGGCTATAGCGCCTACGACACCACGCGCATCTACGGCGCGAACCAGGCCGTGGCCACGCCGCGCGTCTACAAGGGCGCGGCGGACGCCGTGAAGGTCGGCGTGAAGAAGGACCAGTTCGTCACGCTGCCGAAGGGCGCCGCCGACAAGGCCAAGCCGCAGATCGACATCACCAGCCCGCTGATCGCGCCGCTCGCGGACGGCCAGCAGGTCGGCACGGCGAAGTTCGTCGGCGCGGACGGCAAGGTGCTCGCGCAATTCCCGCTGGTCGCGCTCGAAGCGGTGCCGCAAGCCGGCATCGTCGGCCGCGTGTGGGATTCGCTCATGCTGATGTTCAACAAGAAGAAGTAAATGGCCGGACACACCTCGACTTCAGCGCCGCAAGCGCCCGCCGATCACGAAGCGCTCGACGCTCACGACGGCGAGCCCGTCGTCTGGCTGAACGGCGCATTCACGCCGATCAGCGAGGCGCGCGTGCCGGTGCTCGATCGCGGCTTCATTTTCGGCGACGGCATTTACGAAGTGGTGCCGGTGTATGCGCTCGAAGTCGAGGGTGTCGAAGCGGACGAAGTCGGCGAAGCGCCGCTCGTGCGCGTGCCGTTCCGTCTCACGCAGCATCTCGCGCGGCTCGCGCGTTCGCTGGAGAAGATCGGCATCGCCAATCCGTTCAGCGAAAGCGGCTGGAGCGCGCTGATCGCGCGCGTGATCGACGCCAACGAGCAGGCCGGCGCGCTCGCGCCCGATGCGCACGCGAACGTCTACGTGCAGGTCACGCGCGGCGTCGCGAAGCGCGCGCACGCGTTTCCGGCGGCGAGCGTGCCGCCCACGGTGTTCGTGATGGTGAATCCGCTCGTCATGCCGGGCGACGCACCGCGCGCGAACGGCGTGGCCTGCGTCACCGCCGAAGACCGCCGCTGGCTGCATTGCGACATCAAGGCGACTTCGCTGCTCGGCAACGTGCTGATGGCGCAACATGCGGCCGAACACGGCGTCTTCGAAACCATTCAACTGCGCGACGGTTGGGTGACCGAAGCATCGTCGTCGAATGTGTGGATCGCGAAGGACGGCGCGCTGTACGCGCCGCCGCGCAGCCACAAGATTCTCGAAGGCATCCGCTACGGGCTCGTCGAGGAACTGGCGCAGGAATGCGGGCTGCGTTTCGAGGCGCGCGAGATCGACGAAGCCGCGCTGCGCGGCGCGGACGAGGTGCTCGTGACCTCGGCGACGAAGGAAGTGCTGGCGGTCGTCACGATCGACGGCCAGGCGGTGGGCGACGGCAAGCCGGGCCCCGTCTATGCGGCGATTTACGCGGCGTACCAGCGTGCCAAGGCGCGCGCGGCGCGTGAGGTTTATGAGGCGGCATCGCTGGCGCAATCGCACGCCGAAGCCGCCGCCTCGCTACAGGAAGTGGACAACAAATGAGTGCATCGCAAACGAACGGCGCAGCGGGCGCCGAAGAAAAAAACACGCTGATCGAATTCCCGTGCGACTTCCCCATCAAGGTGATGGGCAAGACGCATCCGGAGTTTCAGGACACGATCATCGCCGTGCTGCGCGAATTCGACGGCGATTTCGATACCGCGACCATCGAAACGCGGCCGTCGAGCGGCGGCAACTACACCGGCCTCACGGTGACGGTGCGCGCCACGAGCCAGCCGCATCTCGACGATATCTATCGCGCGCTGACCGGGCATCCGATGGTGAAGATCGTGCTGTAAGAGCGCGATTCGGATTGGGATCGAGATGAAGCAAGGGCCGCTTTTTAGCGGCCCTTGTTGCGTTTACGCGCGCTTCGAGGCGTTCATTGAAGCGCGCTTCAAGGCGCGTCGCCCGTGGTCGCGCGCAGCGCCGCGGCGGCGGCCGTGATGACCGGGCCGGCCTCGCAGGCGTCTTCGTAGAGCCGACGAAAGCGCGCCACCTCGTCGAACACCCAGTCGCGAAACGCTGTCACGCGCTCGGTTTGCAGGCGCTGCGGCTGGCAGATGAAGTAGTAGCGCCACGGACTCGGGCCGTCGATGTCCTTGAACAGGCGCACGAGGCGTCCGCGCGTGATTTCGTGCATCGCGAGCGAGCGGCGCACGAGCGCGATGCCCTGGCCGTCCATCGCGGCTTGCAGCAGATTCGACGAATCCTGATAGAGCACGCCGCGCTTGGGTTCGGGCAGATCCTGCAGACCGGCGGCGTCGAACCACGGACGCCACAGTTCGTCGTCGGAGCGCAGCAGCGGCAGCTTCGTCATCTCGCGCGGATCGTCGGGCAGCTTGCCGCCGTTGAAGTCGGGCGCGCAGGCGGGAAAGAAGATCTCGTCGAGCAGCAGTTCGGTGTGCAGGCCCGGATAGTGGCCGAAGCCGAAACGGATCGCCACGTCCACGTCGTCGCGCGTGAAATCGATCAGCGAATTGGTGGATTGCAGCTCGACGTCCCACTGCGGATGCGCCTCGATGAAGCGGCCGATGCGCGGCGTGACCCAGCGCGCCGCGAACGACGACAGCATCGACACGACGAGGCGGCGGTCGCGGTCGCCCGAGCGGATTTCCTCGGTGGCGCGGGCCAACTGGTTGAGCGCGTCGCGCACCTGGGTGGCGTAGCGGCGGCCCGTGTCGGTCACGCGCACGCGCTTGCCGTCGCGCGCGAACAGCGCCACGCCGAGTTCGGCTTCGAGTGCGCGGATCTGATGGCTGACCGCGCCGTGCGTGACGAAGAGTTCGTCGGCGGCACGCGAAAAACTCTCGTGGCGGGCGGCGGCCTCGAAAGACTTGAGTGCATTGAGGGCGGGAAGCGTACGCAGATCCATCGTAATTTTTCTCACATAGGCGTGAAAAATGATCGTTTTGCTCGATCCCTTGCAGTGTCTAGGATTGTAGCCATTGGAGCACGTCATTCGGAGTCGAAAATGAGAGAAATTTCTTCGGATATCACCTTCGAGGTGGAAGCCCGGCAAGTGGCATCGGTACGCGTTTCGCGCAGCACGCGCCTGACGGTGCGCTGCGGCGCGGTCTGGGTCACGCGCAGCGACGATACGGCCGATTACTGGCTCGAACCGGGCCAGACGCTGCGGCTGCGTCGCGGCGAGCGTCTGTGGATCGGCGCGGAGCAGGGCGCCGCCGCGTGGGTGGCGTTCGCCACGCCCAAGCGCGTGGGCGAGCGTGCGGTGGATTGGGCCGCGCGCACGGCGGCGCGCTTCGGCGTGCATGCGCGCGACGGCTGGCGCACGGTTTGATACAGCGGTTGACGTACCGTTCGATGCACGATCCGATGCGTGCAAATCCAATCTGCAAACCGCGCCGGGACCGCACAGGTTCGCGCTAAAGTCGCGACATCGCGTGCGCCCGGCGAGGCGGCCTGGCGCGCGCCCTGATCCCGGTTATCGCGCAGCGGCCTCGGCGCGCTTGTCCCGAATTAGGTAAACTTCGGGAATCATGTGCGCCACCCCGGTTTCACCCCTGTCCATGTCATCCGACCCCGCGAACTCCGCGATTTCCACGATCGCCGAGGCGGCGTCCAGCACCGAATCCGGCCCGGCCGGCGCGCGCTTCGCAGCGCCCGTCGTGCGCTGGCGCGGCAACGAGGCCTACCAGGCGAGCTTCGACGCCATGCGCGCGTTCACCGATCAGCGCGCCGCCGACACCCCTGACGAAATCTGGCTCGTCGAGCATCCGCCCGTTTTCACGCTCGGGCAGGCCGGCAAGCCCGAGCATCTGCTCGTCGCCAACAGCGGTATTCCGCTCGTCCAGATCGACCGCGGCGGCCAGATCACGTATCACGGGCCGGGCCAGATCGTGGCCTATTTGCTGCTCGATCTGCGACGCCGGAAACTGATGGTGCGCGAGCTGGTGACGCTCATCGAGCAGGCCGTGATCGACACGCTGGCGGCGTATAATCTCGCGAGCGAGCGCAAGGCCGGCGCGCCCGGCATTTACGTGCCGGAACACGCGTCGGGCGCCAGCGCGGCGCACCGTGGCGCGAAGGTCGCGGCGCTCGGTCTGAAGATCCGCAACGGCTGCAGCTACCACGGCGTGAGCCTGAATGTGTCGATGGACCTGAGCCCCTTCCTCGCGATCAATCCGTGTGGCTACGCGGGCCTCGAAACTGTCGATATGGCGTCGCTCGGCGTCGCGGCGGACTGGCGCGACGTGGCCGCCACGCTGGCGGCGCAGCTCGAGACGCAACTCGCTGCGCACGCGGCAAATCTTCCGGTGGCCGAAGCGGCCGCCACAGACCCGGCGGCCGAAGCGGCTGCAGTGGACCCGGCTGCTCAGGCGGCCTCAGGCGGGCAACCGCCGCAACCGCAGGCTGGCGCTGTTCCGGCGGCCTGACTGGATCGAACGAATGACTGATGTAACCGCGAACCCCGCCGCGAATCTGGCCCCGAGCCCGGCCCCCGCCGACGGCGTCCCCTACGACGCGAGCGCGAAACAGAAGGCGCAGGCCAAGACGGCGCGCATTCCGATCAAGATCATCCCCATCGAGAAGCTCAAGAAGCCCGACTGGATCCGCGTGAAAGCGGCCACGGGCACGTCGCGCTTCTACGAGATCAAGAACATCCTGCGCGAGCACAACCTGCATACGGTGTGCGAAGAGGCGAGCTGCCCGAACATCGGCGAATGCTTCGGCAAGGGCACCGCGACGTTCATGATCATGGGCGACAAGTGCACGCGTCGCTGCCCGTTCTGCGACGTCGGCCACGGCCGTCCCGATCCGCTCGATCCGGACGAACCGGCGAACCTCGCGCGCACCATCGGCGCGCTCAAGCTCAAGTACGTCGTGATCACGAGCGTCGACCGCGACGACCTGCGTGACGGCGGCGCGGGCCACTTCGTCGAATGCATCCGCCAGGTGCGCGAGCATTCGCCGGAAACCCGCATCGAGATTCTCACGCCCGACTTCCGCGGCCGTCTCGATCGCGCGCTCGGCATCCTGAACGCCGCGCCGCCCGACGTGATGAACCACAACCTCGAAACGGTGCCGCGTCTGTACAAGGAAGCGCGCCCGGGTTCGGACTACGCGCACTCGCTGAAGCTGCTGAAGGACTTCAAGGCGCTGCATCCGGACGTCGCGACCAAGTCGGGCCTGATGGTGGGTCTCGGCGAAACCGAGGAAGAGATTCTTCAGGTGATGCGCGATCTGCGCGCGCACGACGTGGACATGCTCACGATCGGCCAGTATCTGCAGCCTTCGGAGCACCATCTGCCGGTGCGTTCGTACGTGCATCCGGACACCTTCAAGATGTACGAGGAAGAGGCGTACAAGATGGGCTTCACGCACGCCGCCGTCGGCGCGATGGTGCGTTCGAGCTATCACGCCGATCTGCAGGCGCACGGCGCGGGCGTGGTCTAAGCCGCTTCGTTTCGCTTCATCGCATTGAAAAAAGCCCGCTGAAAAGCGGGCTTTTTCGTTGGCGCGCGGCATGCGCAGGAACACGCAAAGCAATGCTCCAGCAGCGTCATTAGCTATCGCGGATAAATTAGAACCGGACGCCGCCAGACTCCCTATAGTCGGAACCTTCCATTCAACCTCAGTGGTTCCGCCGGAGTTTTTCGATGAGTCATCGCGCCCGTCAACGTGTCCTTTCCTCGCAACGTCCGCGCGTGCTCGCCGCCGCGCTGGCGGCCACGGCGCTGTTCGCCGCGTTCGGCGCGCCGCGCGCGCATGCCGAGACGCGCGAAGTCGTGATCGCGTATCAGGACATGGTGGTGCCGTGGCGCTACGCGCAGGCGACCGGCGAAGTCGAAAAGGCGACCGGCTACAAGGTCACGTTCCGCAAGCTCGCGAGCGGCGCCGATGTGATCCGCGCGCTCGCGTCGGGTTCGGTGCAGCTCGGCGAAGCCGGGTCGAGCCCGATCGCGGCGGGGCTCTCGCAGGGCGTGAATCTCTCGCTGTTCTGGATTCTCGACAACATCAACGACGCCGAGGCGCTGGTCGCGCGCGACGGTTCGGGCGTGACGAGCATCGCGGGCCTCAAGGGCAAGACGATCGGCGTGCCGTTCGTGTCGACCTCGCATTTCCATGCGCTCGTGGCGTTGCAGAACGCGGGCGTGAATCCCGCCGATGTGAAGATCGTGAACCTGCGTCCGCCCGAAGTCGCGGCGGCCTGGCAGCGCGGCAACATCGACGCGACCTACATCTGGGACCCGGTGCTCGCGCAGGTGAAGAAGAGCGGCAAGGTGCTGATCACGTCGGGGCAGGTGGCCAAGGCGACGGGCAAGGCGACCTTCGACGGCTTCGTGGTCGATCGCGGTTTCGCGAAGGATAACGGCGACTTCGTGGCGAAGTTCGTGCAGGTGCTGGCCGCCGCCGACGCCGATTACAGCGCGCATCGCGCCGCCTGGAACGCCGCCTCGCCGCAGGTGCAGGCCGTGGCGAAGGAGTCGGGCGCGAATCCGGACGAAGTGCCCGCGAGCCTCGCGCTCTACGCATTCCCGACGCCCGCCGAGCAGGCCTCGAAGACCTGGCTGGGCGGCGGCGCGCAGTCGGGCGCTGCGCAATCGCTGCTCGCGACGGCGTCCTTCCTCAAGCAGCAAGGCACGATCCAGAACGTGTTGCCCGATTACTCGGTCGGCATCGATCCGCGTTACGTGCAGCGCGCCGCCGCGCACTGATTTACGCGCCGATATCGGCATTCGTCAGCATACGCACGCGAAGGAGGCGAGCATGAGCGCACTGGATATCCGCGATCTGAGCGTCGCCTACGCGGGCGCGCGTCGCGGCGACGCGCCCAGCGTGGCGCTCGCGAACGTGAACCTGCAGGTCGAGCGCGGCGAGTTCGTGGTCGCGCTCGGCGCGTCGGGCTGCGGCAAGACCACCTTGCTGAACTGCATCGCGGGCTTCATCGAACCGACCGGCGGCGAAGTGCGCGTGAACGGCGCGCGCGTGGCCGGACCGGGCGCGGAGCGCGGCGTGGTGTTCCAGAAGCATGCGTTGCTGCCGTGGCTGAACGTGCTCGACAACGTCGCGCTGGGCCTGCGTTTCCGGCGCGTGCCGAAGGCCGAACGCGAGCGCATCGCGCGCGAGCAACTGGCGCTCGTCGGGCTCGACGATCACGCGCGCTCGCGCGTGGATGCGCTCTCGGGCGGCATGCAGCAGCGCGTGGGCATCGCGCGCGCGCTCGCGAGCGATCCGCAGGTGCTGCTGATGGACGAGCCGATGGGCGCGCTCGACGCGATGACGCGCGAATCCGTGCAGACGCTCGTGCTCGACGTCTGGGCGCGCACGCAGAAGACGGTGTTCTTCATCACGCACAGCGTGGAGGAGGCGCTCTTTCTGGCGACGCGCGTGGTGGTCATGACGCCGGGGCCGGGCCGCATCGAGCACGCGTTCGAGGTGCCGTTCGCGCGCCGCTATCTGCGGACGCGCGACGCGCGCTCGGTGAAGTCGGCGCCCGATTTCATCGAATGGCGCGAGCGGCTCGTGCAGTTGCTGCACGCGGATGTGCGCGAACCGGCGCTGTCGTGAGCGCCCATTCGCGAAACCCATCATGAAGTCGACAGTCAAGGTGATGCGATGAGCGTGCCGCAGGAATCATTGGAAGCGCTGAACGCACGCGCGTCATCCGGTTTCGAAGGCGCTGAAACTGCGTCAAGCAGCGCGCCAAACAACGCTTCAAAGATCGCTCCGCAACCCGCACAGGTCGCGTCGAGCGGTTCACGCGCCCGCGTCTGGCGCATGCCCGGCGAAGGGCCGACGGCGGCGCTCTCCGCCGCGTCGGTGGCCGGTCTCGCCGCGCTCTGGTGGCTCGCCACGCATCTGCACTGGCTGCCGCCGCTCTTTTTGCCGACGCCCGAGGCGGTCTGGCACGCCTTCGTCGACGCCTGGCACGGACGCATCCAGGGCGGCCTGCCGCTCTCGGAGCATCTGTTCTGGAGTGCGCTGCGCGTGTTCGGCGCGTTCGCGCTCGCGGCGCTGACGGCGATTCCCGTCGGCATCCTGATGGGCGTGTCGCGCGTCGCGCGCGGTCTGCTCGATCCGCCGCTGGAGTTCTACCGGCCGTTGCCGCCGCTCGCCTACCTGCCGCTCGTGGTGATCTGGTTCGGCATCGACGAGACCGCCAAGATCGTCGTGATCTGGCTCGCCTGCTTCGCGCCGATCGCGATGGCCGCGCGCGCGGGCGCGAAAAGCGCCACCGTCGAACAGTTGCGCGCGGCGGCGTCGCTGGGCGGCAGCTTCGCGCAGATCGTGCGCTTCGTGGTGCTGCCGGCCGCGCTGCCGGAAATCCTCACCGGGCTGCGCATCGCCATCGGCTTCGGCTGGACCACGCTCGTCGCCGCCGAAATGGTCGCTGCCACGGCGGGGCTCGGCCAGATGGTGCTCAACGCGTCGAGCTTCCTGCGCACCGACGTCGTGGTGATGGGCATCGTGCTGATCGGTCTGATCGCCTGGGGCTTCGACCTCGGCATGCGCGCGCTCGAACGGCGTCTCGTGCCGTGGAAAGGGCGCGGCTGAAGTCACGCACACTCGCACGACGCTTCCATCGCCCGACTGTTTAGACCCTTCTTCCGGGCCGCGCCCGCGCGCCCGGATTTCCGGATTCCCGGACGTATCCAATCCGCATTTCTGGAAATCCAGATTGCGCTTCGCCTTATGAGATAAAAATCCCTTGTAAATCAAGGGTGCGCGCGCACTGCGCCGCTGGCATCAACCTTGCAAAATAAATCGCGCGGCCACCCCGGCCGCGACAAAAAAAAGCAAGGAGACAGCCGATGTCCGATCCCCTCGTCCGGTTTCGCTGATTCCCCCCGTTTCGACCTGTCGCGGTTCGGCGCGTATTCACGCGCGGCCATCGGCTTAACTCATTGCAGGCATCCAAAGTGAAGAAACCTCTCCACAAAGTGCTCTATTTCCAGGTGATCGTGGCGATTGTCATCGGCGTGATCCTGGGCCACTTCTCTCCGGCCCTCGGCATCGACATGAAGCCGCTCGGCGACGCCTTCATCAAGCTGATCAAGATGGTGATCGGGCCGATCATCTTCTGTACGGTCGTGACCGGCATCGCCGGCATGGAAGACATGAAGAAGGTGGGCCGCGTGGGCGGCAAGGCGCTGCTGTACTTCGAAATCGTCTCGACGTTCGCGCTGGTGCTCGGCCTGATCGCCACGCACGTGCTCAAGCCGGGCGCGGGCTTCAACGTCGACGTGAAGACGCTCGACGCCAAGGCCGTGGCGAGCTTCGCGGAGAAGGCGCACGGTCAGAGCACCGTCGACTTCCTGATGCACATCATTCCGGACACGATGTTCTCGGCGTTCGGCCAGGGTGAAATTCTCCAGATTCTGCTGATCGCGCTGCTGTTCGGCGCGGTGCTCGCGCAACTGGGCGAGCGCGGCCGCGTGGTGACCGACTTCATCGACAGCCTCTCGGGCGTGCTGTTCGGCATCGTCAAGATCGTCACGAAGCTCGCGCCGATCGGCGCGTTCGGCGCGATGGCGTTCACCATCGGCAAGTACGGCGTGGGTTCGCTCGTGCCGATGCTCAAGCTGATCGGCACGTTCTATCTGACGTCGATCGTGTTCGTGCTCGTGGTGCTCGGCGCGATCGCGCGCTTCACGGGCTTCTCGATCATCCGCTTCGTTTCGTACATCAAGGAAGAACTGCTGATCGTGCTGGGCACGAGCTCGTCGGAATCGGCGCTGCCGCAACTGATGCAGAAGCTCGAACGCATGGGCTGCCCGCGCTCGGTCGTGGGTCTCGTCGTGCCGACCGGCTATTCGTTCAACCTCGACGGCACCAACATCTACATGACGATGGCGGTGCTCTTCATCGCCCAGGCGACCAACACCGACCTCACGTGGACCCAGCAGCTCACGCTGCTCGCGGTGACGATGCTCACCTCGAAGGGCGCAAGCGGCGTGACCGGCGCGGGCTTCATCACGCTGGCGGCGACGCTGGCCGTGGTGCCGACCATTCCACTGTCGGGCATGGTGCTGATTCTCGGCATCGACCGCTTCATGAGCGAATGCCGCGCGCTGACCAACATCGTCGGCAACGGCGTGGCGACGGTCGTGGTGTCGGCATGGGAGAAGGAACTCGACCGCGACAAGTTGCGCGCGGCGCTGTCCGGCAATCTCGATGAAGTGAAGGAAGGCGCGGGCGTTTAAGCGCTCCGGGCGTTCCGGTCGTTCCGGTGTCTTTCGCGGGCGGAGCGCGTGCGCTTCGCCCGGATCGCAGCAAAGCCGGTCGTGCCGGCAATAACCGCTGTATTACCGGCTGTACCACGGGCTGTACCACCGCTTTACCCTGCATCATGTCCTTTGGCGGCTTCGTGCCGTTGGGCGGCGCGCTGTTCCCCTGCGGCGCGCCGCGCCTCTTTTCCCCTTCCACTCAAGCCGTCGGCCGCCTCGCGCGGTAAGCGTGTGCCACAATTCTCTCCATCCCCATCCGACTCTCCGGAAGCCACCTCCGTGACGCGCCGTCTCATTGTGTTCATCGTGCTCGCCGTCGGGCTCGCGGTGGTTTGCGCGCTCGCGTGGTCGCTTGCGTGGCAGACCGGCATCGACGCGCTGCGCCGCAACGCCGCCGTGCGCGGCGACCGCACGACCGCCGCGCTCAAGAGCACGCTGGAGCGCTACGAATCGCTGCCGTATCTGGTGGGCGAGCATCCGCTCGTGCAGGACGTGCTGGCCGATCCGCGCCCCGACTGGGTGGCCGAGGCGAACCGCTATCTCGAGGATGTGAACCGCCACGCGCGCGCCACCACGACCTACATCATCGGCGCCGACGGCCGCTGCATCGCCGCAAGCAACTGGCGCGGCGCGGACAGTTTCGTCGGCAGCGAATACCGCTTCCGCCCGTATTTCATCGAGGCCGCGCAAGGCAACGTGGGGCGCTTCTTCGGCATCGGCACGATCTCGCACGATCCGGGCTACTACATTTCGCAGCCGGTGCGGCGCGGCGAGAAGATCGTCGGCGTGGCCGTGGTGAAGCTCAATCTCGAATGGTTTCCGGGCTCGGATGCGTCCGAGCCGCTGCTCGTCACCGACGATCACGGCGTGATCTTTCTGTCCTCCGTGCCCGCGTGGAAGTACCGCACGGTGCGCCCGCTGCCCGCGGAGATCGTCCGCTCGATCGACCAGACGCGCCAGTACGCGCGCCAGGACATCGCGCCGCTGCCCGCGAGCGTGGAGCACGTGCTGCCCGGCGATGCCGACATCGTGCGCATCGGCAGCGGCCTGCGCGCGCCGCGCTATCTGGAAACGCGCCGCGCGCTCGGCGAGCCCGACTGGCATCTGGTGACGATGTCGCCGATCGATCCGGTGCTCGACGCCGCGCGCAACGCGACCATCATGACCGGCTTCGGCTATGTCTCGTTGTGCCTGCTCGGTTTCTACTGGCGCATGCGCCGCGCGCGCGTGCGCGAAGTGCTGCGCAGCCGCGCGATGCTGCAAAAAGCCTATGCGATGCTCAACGACCGCGTGGCCGAGCGCACCGCCGATCTCTCGCAGGCCAACGAGCGCCTGCAGCGCGAAGTGGCCGAACGCACGCGCGCCGAGCAGGAGTTGCGCGCCACCCAGGACGAGCTGATTCAGGCGAGCAAACTCGCGGCGCTCGGGCAGATGGCGGCGGGCATCACGCATGAACTGAATCAGCCGCTCGCCGCGCTGCGCAGTTTCTCCGACAATACGCGCGTGTTTCTCACGCGCGGCCAGTACGATTCCGCGCACGAGAATCTGGAGGCGATCGGCTCGCTCACCGAGCGCATGGGCAAGATCGTCAATCAGCTCAAGCTGTTCGTCGGGCGCGCGAAGCCGAGGAGCCAGCGCTCGCCCGTGGTGCGCGCGCTGCGTAACGCGCTCGCGCTGCTCGGCAAGCGGCTCGAAGGCGTGCGCGTCGACCTCACGCTGACCGACGGCGAGGCCGCGCCGGTCCCGCTCGATCCACACGGCGATGCTCCCGAACTGGTCGCCCAATGCGACGACCTGCGGCTCGAACAGGTGCTCATCAACCTGATCGGCAATGCGCTCGACGCGGTGGCGGGGCTGCCCGATCCGCGCATCGTCATCGACATTCAGGCGCTGCCCGCGACGCTCGCGATCTCGGTGCGCGACAGCGGCCCGGGCATTCCCGACGACGTCATGCCGCGCCTCTTCGAGCCCTTCTTCACGACCAAGGAGATGGGGCAGGGCCTCGGGCTCGGGCTGGCGATTTCGTCGTCGATCGCGCGCGATTGCGGCGGCGCGCTGGCCGCGCACAACGGCCCGGACGGCGGCGCGTGCTTCGTGCTGACGCTGCGGCGCACGCGCATGGGAGCCACTGCGGCTACGACTGCGGGCGTAACTGCGGGCGTAACTGCGGGCACGGGCGAACCGAAGCCGCAGGACACAAGCTCCCGCACCTCCAACCAGGAAGGCGAACGAACATGATCGACACGACGCCCGGCCGGGTGCTCTATATCGAGGACGACGAACTGGTGCGCCGCGCCGGCGTGCAGAGCCTGCAACTCGCGGGCTTCGACGCGACCGGTTTCGCGAACGCCGAAGCCGCGCTGCCGCTCGTCGATGCCGAATTCGCGGGCGTGGTCGTCAGCGACATCCGCCTGCCTGGCATGAGCGGGCTCGACCTGCTCGCGCAATGCCACGACCGCGCGCCCGACGTGCCGGTGATTCTCGTCACCGGTCACGGCGACATTTCGATGGCCGTGCAGGCGATGCGCGACGGCGCGTACGATTTCATCGAGAAGCCGTTCGCGTCCGAGCGGCTCATCGAAACCGTGCGCCGCGCGCTGGAGCGCCGCACGCTGATGCTCGAAAACCTCGCGCTGCGCCGCGAGCTGGCGGGACAGAACGCGCTCGCGCCGCGCATCATCGGCAGAAGTCCGGCGATCGAGCAGGTGCGCAAGCTGATCGCGAACGTCGCGCCCACGGATGCGTCGGTGATCATCAACGGCGACACCGGCGCGGGCAAGGAACTGATCGCGCGCAGTCTGCACGAGCTGTCGCCGCGCCGCGATAAACCGTTCGTGGCCGTGAACTGCGGTGCGCTGCCCGAGCCGATGTTCGAGTCGGAGATGTTCGGCTACGAGCCGGGCGCGTTCACGGGCGCGGCGAAGCGGCGGATCGGCAAGCTCGAACATGCGGCGGGCGGCACGCTCTTTCTCGACGAAATCGAAAGCATGCCGCTCGCGCTTCAGGTGAAGCTGCTGCGCGTGCTGCAGGACGGCGTGCTGGAGCGGCTGGGCTCGAACCAGCCGGTGCGCGTCGATCTGCGCGTGGTCGCGGCGGCCAAGGGCGATATGCTCGAACACGTCGCGGCGGGCACGTTCCGGCGCGACCTGCTGTATCGGCTCAACGTGGTGACGATCGCGCTGCCGCCGCTCGCGGAGCGTCGCGAGGACATCGTGCCGCTGTTCGAGCACTTCCTGCTGGACGCGGCCGTGCGTTACCAGCGCCCGGCGCCGCTGCTCACCGAACGCGACCGCATGCGTCTCGCGCAGCGCGACTGGCCGGGCAACGTGCGCGAATTGCGCAACGCGGCGGACCGCTACGTGCTCGGGATTCCCGACGATGTCGCGCCGCCCGCCGCGAATGGCGCCGACGACGCGCAGCCGCTCAAGGAGCGCGTCGAGCAATACGAACGCGCGCTGATTGCCGATGCGCTCCAGCAATCGAACGGCGCGGTCGCGCAGGCGGCCGAGCGTCTGCAGATGGCGAAGGCCACGCTCTACGAAAAGATCCGGCGTTACGGGCTCGTCGCGCGCGGCGAGCACGAACCGCGCGCATAAAAAAACGGCAGCGAATATCGCTGCCGTTTTTTATTGGCGTCTGGGCTGGTGCGCAGCGATCTCAGGTCGAAAGCGCCTTTTGCAGCAACTGGTCGAGTTCCGCGAACTGCGGCTCGCCCACGTAGCGCTTGAGGATCTTGCCGTTGCGGTCGACCACGAAGGTGGTCGGCGTGAGCTGCACGTTGCCGAACTGCTTCGCGGCCGAGCCGTCGTCCATCGCCACCTTGAACGGCAGCTGGCGCGTCTGCGCGTAGTTGGCGACGTACATCGGCGCGTCGTAGTTCATCGCCACGGCGACAAATTCGAGGCCTTCGCCCTTGTAGCGGTTATAGGTCTGGACCATCTGCGGCATTTCCTGCATGCAGGTCGCGCAGCTCGTCGCCCAGAAGTTGATCAGATAGACCTTGCCTTTGAGGTCGGCGGTCGAGACCTTCTGGCCGGACAGCAGCGTGAAGGTGGCGTCCGGCACGCGCTGCTGGCTGCCGAAGAACGCGAAGTAGCCGGCGATGGCGATCGCCAGCACCACGACGGCGGCGGCGATGTTGCGCAGCGCGCCGGAGCGCGCCTTCGGAGAATTCGGGGATGCGGACATGGGTTGGTGCCTCGAGCGCCCACGGGCGCGGAAAGAGCCGGACTGCGTCTGGCAAAACTTCCAGCAAAACAACTGGCAAGCACTCGCAAATCTTGAGCAAACGCATTGTAGCGCTGAATTTCCCGGCATAGCGGCTGCGCAGGCACATGCCCGGCATCGCAGCGGATAATGGTCCGCACTTTCGGTCATCCCGCACTTTTATGCCGCCACGTTTGCGTTTCCCGAATTTCGTCAGGCTTTCAGGTTCGATGGACGTCACGATGCAAAACAAGACGCGCAACGCGCTGCGCCGTGCCGCTGCCTGCGCGGCGGGCGCAGCGCTCATCGCCGGCGTGCTGGCGTGCTCGCCCACTTACGACTGGCGCACGGTCGCGAACAACGCGAGCGGCTACAGCGTCGATCTGCCTGCCAGGCCGGGCGCGGATCAGCGCAGCATCGACGTCGGCGGCACGCCCATGCGCATGCGCGTGCAGACGGCCGAAGTGGGCGGCGCGGTGTTCGTGGTCGGCACGCTCGATCTGCCCGACGCGCAGCCCGTGACCCAGCAGAAAGCGCTCGACTTCCTGCGCGACGGCCTCGCGCGCAACCTCGGCACGCCGCCCGCCGCGCGTTCTGTGGACGTGCCGCTGGCGGCGGGCGGCGCCGTGCAGGGCATGGAACTCGATCTGACGGGCAAAGCCGACAACCCGGCAGGTTTCGGCAACGCGGGCGGCAAGGCCGAAGCGCGCACGATCCACGCGCGCATCGTTGCGAGAGGAACCCATGCGTACCAGCTCGCGATCGTCGGTCGCGAACAGCCGCCCGTCGAGCAAGTCGATCAGTTCTTCCAATCTTTCAAACTGTATTGAGGATAACGGAGCGACGGGCGCGAGCGGCGCGAACTGAATGTGCTCTCCTGGGTTTACCGGCTAACACACGGATTTGATTGAGGGTTTACGGGTTACCCACAGCGCCTGTGGGTAACTTTGTGGAAAAAGCCGCGTCGATGGCCGCAAAAGGCCGCCCTGTGGGCTTTTTGTTAGATTTGGCCGCTTTCCCGTAGTTTGTTAAATCGAGAAGAATCAATGACTTGCATTTTGGATGACAGCGAAATGCGAGTCATGCACGAAAACGGGCTCAACACAACGTTGTGTGCATAAGTCAAGTCTTGACTTCCATTTTTTGATCCGTCTGACGAGAGCGGGCGCGCTGCCGCGGCCCGCCATGCGCGACGCGACGCGCGCGTTGGCGCACGAGCGTTCGCGCCGCGCAATTCGTGCGCACTACTGATCGGCGAGCGCTCGGCGATACTGTACGGCCTCCGCAATATGGGCCGCCGAGGGCATGGAGTCGCCCGCGAGATCGGCGATCGTGCGCGCCACCTTGAGCGCGCGATAGTAGGCGCGCGCCGACCAGCCGAAGCGCTCGCCCGCCTCTCGCAGCAGCGCTTCGCCCGCGGCGTCGGGGCGGCAGACGGTGTCGGTTTCGCGTCCGCTCAGTTCACGGTTGGTCTTGCCCTGACGCGCGATCTGCCGCTCGCGCGCGGCTGCCACGCGCGGCGCGATGACGGCAGTGGCTTCGCTGGGCGCGGCGACGCGGCCCGCGAGTTCGGCGGGCGGCAGCGCGGGAATCTCGATCTGGATGTCGATGCGGTCGAGCAGCGGCCCGGAGAGCTTGCGCCGATAGCGCGCCGCACCTTCGGGCGTGCAGCGGCAACGTCCGGACGGATCGCCGCGCCAGCCGCACGGACACGGATTCATGGCCGCGACGAGCTGGCAGGCGGCGGGGAAGTCGGTCTGCCACGCCGCGCGCGAGATGGTGATGGAGCCCGCTTCGAGCGGCTCACGCAAGGTTTCCAGCACGTGGCGATCGAACTCGGGCAACTCGTCGAGAAACAGGACACCTAAATGAGCGAGCGTGATTTCGCCGGGCTGCGGCGGATTGCGGCCGCCGATCAGCGCCGCCGCGCTCGATGAGTGATGCGGCGCGCGAAAAGGCCGACGCCGCCACTGCTGCGGCGAAAAGCCGATCGCACTGGCGGACAGCAGCGCGGCGCTTGCGAGCGCTTCGGTGTCGGTCATCGGCGGCAACAGGCCGGGCAGGCGCGCGGCGAGCATGGACTTGCCCGCGCCGGGCGGCCCGACCATCAGCAGATGATGGCCGCCCGCCGCCGCCACTTC
>NZ_JAAGPN010000094.1:0-31673 GCF_017104805.1 Paraburkholderia sp. Ac-20347
GGATCGCCGGGCTGGCGAGCGCGTGGCTGCTCGCGCGCCGCCATCGCGTCACGCTGTTCGAGGCCGCCGCGACGGCGGGCGGCCACGCGCATACCGTCGACGTCGCGCTCGACGGGCAGCGTCATCCCGTCGACACCGGTTTTCTGGTGTTCAACGAGCGCACTTATCCGAACCTCGTGGCGCTGTTCGCGGAACTCGGCGTGCGCGTGCATCGCAGCGAGATGTCGTTTTCGGTGTCGATGGACGGCGGCGCGCTCGAATGGGCGGGCACCAATCTGAACACCGTGTTCGCGCAGCGCCGCAATCTCTTTTCGCCGACGTTCATCGGCATGCTGCGCGACATCCTGCGTTTCAACGCCGCCGCCGAACGTCATCTGGAAACGGCGCGGCGCGAGCGGCTTTCGGTGGGCGAACTGCTGACGGCGGGCGGATACGGCGCGCCGTTCCAGCGTCACTATCTGTTGCCGATGGCGGCCGCGATCTGGTCGAGCGCCGCGCGCGACGTGCTGCGTTTTCCGGCCGCGACCTTCCTGCGCTTCTGCCTCAATCACGCGCTGCTACAGGTGAACAACCGGCCGCCGTGGCAAACCGTGGCGGGCGGCTCGCGCGAATACGTTTCGCGCCTGCTCGTCGCGCTCGACGACGTGCGCCTGAACACGCCCGTACGCGCGGTGCGCCGCGACGCGACGGGCGTCACGATCGCGACCGATCAGGCGGGCGCGGAACGCTTCGACGCCGTCGTGCTCGCGAGCCACGCGCCCACCACGCTGGCCCTGCTCGCCGACCCCGACGACGCCGAACGCGACGTGCTCGGCGCCGTGCGCTATCAACGCAACGTGGCGCTGCTGCACACCGACGCGGCGCTGCTGCCGCGCCGCCGCCGCGTGTGGTCGGCGTGGAATTACCTGAGCCGTGCATCGGCGCATCATGCGGGCGGTGATGTCGGCGAAATCAGCGAAAGCGGCGAAGCCGATGCGCAGCCCGTCTGCGTGAGCTACCTCATCAACCAGTTGCAGCCGCTGCCGTTTCGCACGCCCGTCGTGGTCACGCTCAATCCGGTGAGCGAGCCCGCGCCGCACGCCGTGCTCGGCCGCTACGTCTACGATCATCCGCTGCTCGACCTCGCGGCCATCGACGCGCAACAGCGCCTGCCCGATCTGCAAGGGCGGCGCGCGACGTGGTTCGCGGGCGCGTGGACCGGCTATGGCTTTCACGAAGACGGCCTGAAGTCGGCGCTGCGCGTGGCGCGCGACTTCGGCGTGATGCCGGCGTGGGGTCGACCATGAGCCCGCGCGCCGATCTTGCGCGTGGCGCGCCGCCGTTCGCGCACGCCGCGCGCCCTGGAGCGGAGGCGCACGCGGCCTGTCTGCTCACGGGCCGCGTGGTGCACGAACGCTTGCGCCCCGCGCATCATGCGTTCGCGTATCCGCTGTTCCAGATCTGCTGCGATCTCGACCGCCTCGACGCGCTGCAATGCGGGTGGTTCGGCATCAACCGCCGGCGCGTGTTCTCGCTCGATACGCGCGATTACGGTCCGCGCGATGGTCGCGCACTCGCGCCGTGGATGCGCGCGCGTCTCGCCGAAGCGGGCATTCCCGCCGATGGCGCAATCTGGCTGCAAACGCTGCCGCGAATCTTCGGTTACGCGTTCAATCCGGTGAGCTTCTGGTATTGCTACGACCGCGCGGGCCGCCTGCGCGCGCTCTATGCCGACGTGCGCAACACCTTCGGCGCGCACCACGGCTATCTGCTGAGCGCAGCCGATCACGCGCCGATCGGCGACGCGACCGAACTGCAGTGCCGCAAGACCTTTCACGTTTCGCCGTTTTGCCGCGTCGAAGGCCACTATCTGTTTCGCGTGCGCCAGCATGGCGCGCGGCTCGTCACCGCGATCGATTACGCCGACGGTCTCGGCGTGTTGCTGCGCACGGCCATCGCCATGCGCGCCGAACCGCTCGACGCACGCCGCGCATTTGGCGCGCTCCTGCGTCAGCCGCTCCTCACGCCCGGCGTCGTGCTGCGGATTCACTGGCAGGCGCTGCGGCTTTGGCTCAAACGCGTGCCGTTCTTCGGCAAACACCCGCCCGCACCACACGCATCCAACGCACCCTTGCGCCCCACCGACCACGAGGCCCGCTCATGACGCTGCTCCGCCTGCCCACGGCCGCGCATCCGCCGATGCCGCTTGCGGCCCGTCTCTTTCTTGCATTGCTGCGCAAGATCCGTCACGGCCATCTGACGCTGACGACGCCCGACGGCGCGCAGCAGGTGTTCGGCGATGCACGCGACGTCCCCGCCGCCGCGCTGCGCATTCACGACTGGCGCGCGTGCCGTGTGATCCTGCGCGCGGGCGATATCGGATTCGCCGAGGCGCTGCGCGCGCAATGGCTCGACTCGCCCGATCTCACCGCGCTGATGCGCCTCGCAATCCGCAACGAACACGCCGCTGCCGCAACCCTGCACGGCGGCCCGCTCGCGCGCGTATGGTACGCGCTGCGCCATCGGCTGCGCCGCAACACGCGCGCGGGCAGCCGACGCAATATCCACGCGCATTACGATCTGGGCAATGCGTTCTACGCCGCGTGGCTCGATGACACGATGACCTATTCGAGCGCCTGTTTCGACGACGACGCACACCGTTCGCTCGACGAGGCGCAGCGCGCGAAGTATCAGCGCATCATCGATACGCTGGCGCTCACGCCCGGCATGCGCGTGCTCGAAATCGGCTGCGGCTGGGGCGGTTTCGCCTTGTATGCGGCGCGGCAAGGCATCCACGTGCGCGGCGTGACGATTTCGCAGGAACAACACGCGTGGGCCAACGAACGCGTGCGCGCGGCGCAGCTTGCGCATTTCGCGGAGATCGAACTGCGCGACTATCGTGATCTTTGTGATCTCCGCGATCTTCACGAAAGCGACGGCCAGTACGACGCCATCGTCTCCATCGAAATGTTCGAAGCCGTGGGCGAAGCGTGGTGGCCGGCGTATTTCGACACGCTTTCGCATCTGCTGAAACCGGGCGCGCGGGCGCTCGTGCAAACCATCACCATCGACGACGCGCATGTCGAGCGTTATCGCACGTCGAGCGACTTTATCCGCGAGATGATTTTTCCGGGCGGCATGTTGCCGGGTCCGCAGCAATTCGTGCGCGCCGCACAACAGGCGCAGCTCGATGCACGCGCCGTATTCGCCTTCGGACGCGATTATGCGCAGACCTTGCGTCTGTGGCGCGCAAGTTTCGAAAGCCGTCTCGACTCGCTGCGCGCGCTCGGTTTCGACGATGCGTTCATTCGCATCTGGACGCTCTATTTCGCGTATTGCGAAGCCGCGTTCGACGAAGGACGCACGGACGTGATGCATTTCGTCGTGCAGCGCAGTGATGCACATCCCCTCGCACATCCTCGCGCTCACCCCCATTGACACGCTTTTTGGCGCGGGTACCATGAATCCACCGGTTAAAGCGTGCATGGCGCTGCGTATTTTCTCGCCGCAACGCCTGCATTCAACCGGCATCCGCTCAACAGTCCGACGCTCCCGTGCTTCGACCCGTGCGCCTTAGATCATGAAAATTCGTGGCCCCTTGATACAGTACGATCGAGGACGTGGCGGCTTTCTCGCCATGCGCAGCGCGATTGTTTCAGGCGCCAGCCACGTCGCCCGGCCGTGCAGTTATTGCTCGATCGACACGGTCATCTCCATTCGCTCCGTGCGCCGCCATCACTCGGCCATGAGCTGCGATTTCATCGGCGTTCGTAAAGACGAAATCGCCTCCCTGCTGCCCAAGCCCTAGCCCCTCGCTGTTCGCCCCGTTCGTCTGATATCGCGCCGCTTCGCGTTGTGCAGCGTTGTGCGGCCTTGCTGCGCGCCACGCGATTGCATGACGCCTATTGCACGCGATGCCGGTCATCACGTACGCCTCGTCCGTTCACGCGGATGCCGGGTGCGAAGACGCGCATGCCGTCTTCCAATCAATCTTCGAATCAACCTTCGAATCAACGCCAGGGAAGCAGGATGAAACTTCACGACACGCTCCAACGCGCCGTCCCCGTGACGTGCGCCGCCACGATGCTCACGCTCGCCGCCGTCGCCGCCCAACCCGCCATCGCGGGCGACACGCAGGTGAACGTCTACAACTGGTCCGACTACATTGCGCAGGACACGGTGCCCACGTTCGAGAAACAGACCGGCATCAAGGTGCGTTACGACAGCTACGACAGCGACGACACGCTGCAAGCCAAACTGCTCGCCGGCAGTTCCGGTTACGACGTGGTCGTGCCATCGTCGGCATATATGGCGCGGCAGATCGAGGCGGGCGTCTATCAGAAGCTCGATAAATCGCAATTGCCGAATCTCGCGAATCTCGATCCGCATCTGATGAAAATGGTCAGCGACGCCGACCCCGGCAATCAATACGGCGTGCCGTGGGCGTGGGGCACGGACGGCGTCGCGTACAACGCACAGGAAGTGCAAAAGGCGTTCGGCGGCGCGACGCCGCCCGATTCGTGGGCGCTGGTTTTCGATCCCGAGAATCTCTCGAAACTCAAAAGCTGCGGCGTGTCGTTTCTCGATTCGGCATCGGACGTGTTTCCCGCCGTACTGCAATATCTGCATCGCAATCCCAACAGCACAAATCCCGCCGATTACACCGCGGCCTACGAAGTGCTGAAGAAAGTGCGCCCCTATATCACGCAGTTCAATTCGTCGGGCTATATCAACGACCTCGCGAATAACGACGTGTGCATTGCCGTGGCATATTCGGGCGATGCCGGCATCGCGCGTCGGCGTGCCATCGAGGCGAAGCGCCACTATCAGATTCAGTTCGTGAATCCGCAGGAAGGCGGTCTGCTCTGGTTCGACATGATGGCGATTCCGAAAGACGCGCCGCATCCCGAAGCGGCGCTCAAATGGATCAATTACATCGAAGATCCGAAAACGAGCGCCGCCATCACCAACGAAGTGTTTTATCCGACCGCGAATCGTGCGTCGTATCCGCTGGTTCAAACGGCGATCGTGAAAGACGCCAGCACGTTTCCTTCCGACGAAGTCATCGACAAGATGACCGTCATGCGTCCGCAACCGGCGGCGATCATGCGGCTGCAAAACCGCCTGTGGGCGCAGTTGAAATCGGGCACGTAAGGGCTTGATTCGCCGCCGCGCGCCGCTTTGTTCCTCTCACTTCTTTATTGCCAACATCATGCGCATTCTGGATATCGTCGATTACTCGCAACCCGCGAAAGAAACGCTCGAATGGGAACCGAAGCCCGAAGTCGTGCTTTCCGGCCGAGCGCGCCAATCCGCCGACATGCATTTCACGAGTCCGTGCGGACAGTTGTCGACGGGCATCTGGGCCAGCGAACGCGGTTGCTGGCGCGTGAATTTCACGGAGAACGAGTATTGCGAAATTCTCGAAGGCGTCTCGGTGCTGCGCGATGAATCGGGCGCGGAAAAAACCGTGCGCGCGGGCGACCGTTTCCTGATTCCCGCCGGTTTTCAGGGGACGTGGGAAGTGGTCGAGCCGTGCAGCAAAGTATTCGTCTCGGTCGAGTTCAAAAGCTGAGCGACGCGTCGCGCAAGCGAGGCGGATCGGTGACGATCGAACGCAGCGCGGCGCGCGCCTGATGGGGCGTGCCGCGCAACGCGGTGAGATCCGGCACGGGCCGCGCGAGTGCGGGTTCGCGCGCGAACGCAGCTTCGAGCGCCTGCGCCGCATCGAGCAGGCGCGCGTCGCCGCGCATCGGTCCGATCAGTTGCAGACCGAACGGCATGCCCGCGTGATCGACGCCGCAAGGCAGCGACATCGATGGATTCGTCAGCACCGTCACGACATAGGTGAGCGCGACCCATCGATAATAATTTTCGAGCGGCGTGCCGTCGATCGACTCGCAATGCGAGGTCGTCCACGCAAACGGCGTGACCGGCGAGACCGGCGAAACGATCACGTCGTAGCGCGAGAAACGCGCCTGAAATTGCCGATACAACGTCGTGCGCTGCGTCTCGGCGCGCGCGACGTCGGCGAGTGTGAGCGCACCGCCCATTTCGTAATTCGCGCGCGTATTCGCGCCGAGCAGCGACGGATCGCGCTCATAGGTTTCGCGCAGGCTCGCGACGAATTCCTGCGCGCGCACGACGTCGAACACACGATGCGCTTCGCGCAAATCGATGTCGATCGGCTCGCACTGCGCCACGATGCGCGAGAGGCGTTCGATCTTCGCGCGGAACGTGGCGCGAATCGACGCATCGACGGCGCACGCGCCAAAATCTTCGGTATAGCCGATGCGCAGCGTCGAAGGATCGAGACGCGGTTCGCGCGCGAAGGCGTCGAGCGTCGCGGGATAGCTGAGCGGATCGGCGCTCGCGTGACCGGCTACGGCGGCCAGTTGCAGCCGCACGTCGGCGACGTTGCGCCCCATCGGTCCGCTGACCCAGTTCGGCGCCCAGCCCAGCACGCGACGTTCGGACGGCACGAGTCCCGGCGACGCGCGATAACCCACCACGCCGCAGAGCGCGGCCGGAATGCGCAGCGAGCCGCCGAGATCCGAACCCGTGGCGAGCGGCAGCATGCCGGTGGCGAGTGCGACCGCCGAGCCGCCCGACGAACCGCCCGCGTTCAGCCGCGTGTCGAACGGATTGCCCGTCGCGCCCCAGACCGCGTTGCGCGTGTTCGCGCCCGCGCCCATTTCCGGCACGTTGGTTTTGGCCGCGACGATGGCGCCCGCCGCGCGCAAGCGAGCGACGAAGGCGTTATCGCTGACCGGCACATGATCGCGATACAGCGGCGAGCCATAGGTCGTCAGCAAGCCGCCCGTCTCTTCGAGATCCTTCACGCCGATCGGCAAACCGTGCAGCACGCCCAGCGCTTCGCCGCGCACAACAGCCTGTTCCGCGCGACGCGCTTCGTCGCGCGCGCGTTCGAACGCCGTGGCCGCGAGCGCGTTGACGGCAGGCTCGATCGATTCGATGCGCGCGAGACACGCATCGAGCAATTCGACCGGCGACAGCTCGCCGTTACCGATCAGACGCCGCGCGTCGACAGCGGATAAATCAGCCAGTGAAACAGACATTCGAACCTTCCATCAAGCAGCCAGCGCGCGCGCCGATTGATCGACGCAGGCGACGATCGCATCGCGCGTGTTGAGCAGATGCACGCGCGTCTGTTCCTGCACGGCGGCGGCGTCGCGCGCGCGCCAGGCCGCGAGCAGATGCGCGTGCTCGTCGTTATTGCTCGCCATGATATCCGGCTGCACGTACATCGACAGCGACACATACGGACGCGCGAGCAGCGACAGCCCGCGCACGACTTCGAACAGCCGCGTGTGCGCCTCGCACTGCATCAGATGCTGATGAAAATCCTCGTTGAGCAAGGCCCATTGCTCGGAACTCGGCGCGGCCTGGCTCATCGCGTCGTGGCTCGCCTGCGCCGCGTCGAGTTGCGCGGCGCTCGCCCGCAGACACGCGCGCGCCGCGAGCATCGGTTCGAGCAGCATGCGCAGCTCGTAGATTTCGCTGACGTCGTCGGCGGTGAGGCCGCGCACTTCCACGCCCTTGTTCGGATCGATCGCCACCAGCCCTTCGGCGCGCAGATCGCGGAACGCTTCGCGAACGGGCGTCGTGCTCACGCCGAGCCGCTTCGCCACTTCCTCCTGGCGCAAGCGCGTGCCCGCCTTGTAGACGCCCTGCAAAATCTCCGCGCGCAGCGTGCCGAGTACGTATTCCTGAATCGTGCGATACGGCTTGCCCATGCTGTCTCCCTGGTCGCGTTGGTCGCTTTCGTCGGTGTTACGCGATCGCCTCGGTGCTTGCCGAAGCAAGCTCAAGCTCGCGCCGCGCACCGATCACCTGCTCGATCCACGCCGCCACGCGCAGCGTCGCGAGATCCTCGCCGAACGCGCCGATGGTCTGAAAACCCAGCGGCAAACCCGCATCGGTCCAGCCCGACGGCACCGTCACGGCCGGCATGCCGAGCAGACTCCACGGCGCGCAGAACGTGGGGTCGCCGGTGTCGTCGAGACCTTGCGGCGCGACGCCCGTGGCGGGCACGCTCACCAGTGCATCGCAGCCCGCGAGCAGTTCCGCCGAGCGAGCGCGCCATTGCGCCTGCAACGCAAGCGCGGCCTGATAACGCGCCTCGGGCATCGCCGCGCCCTCATCGACGAGCGCACGCATATGCGCGCTCAACTGCTCGCGATGCGCGCGCGCCTCGGGCCCGACCGCGTGCCGCGCTTCCACGCGCAGAATCACCTGCAACGCGTCGACGATCTGTTCGAGATCGACCTCGAATTCGATCTCGACGATCTCCGCGCCCGCCGCGCGCAACTGCGCGAGCGCGGCGTCGAAATTCACTTTCTGCATGTCCTGCAAACGCGCGTCGAACGGCGTGCGCACCACGCCCAGACGCGGCGGCGCAGCGAGCGGCGCGAACCACGCCTGCCAGGCGTCGACGCTGTCGATCGCTTCCACGCGCTGCGCCACGAACAGCGCGTGCGCGAGCGCCGCCACTTCCACGTCGCGCGCGAAGAAACCGATGTGATCGAGCGACGCGGCGAGCGCATGCACGCCCTCGCGCGAGATCGTGCCGTAGCTCGGCTTGTAGCCCACCACGCCACAGTACGCGGCGGGCCGGATCACCGATCCCACCGTCTGCGTGCCGAGCGCGAGCGGCACGATGCCCGCGCCCACGGCCGCCGCCGATCCGCTCGACGACCCGCCAGGCGTATGATCGCGAAGCCACGGATTCACGGTCGGCCCCGGCTGGCGCCAGGCGAATTCGGTCGTCACGGTCTTGCCGAACACCAGCGCGCCGAGTTCGCGCAGTTGCGTCACGATCGGCGCATCGGCCTGCGGACGATGGCCGCGCCAGATCGGCGAGCCATAGCACGTCGGCATATCGACGGTATCGATCAGGTCCTTCACGCCCACGGGCAGACCCGCGAGCGGCGCATACGCGTCGGGCTCCACGTACGCCTGCGGACGATGCGTGAAAACGTGCAGCGATTCGAGCGCCTCGGCGCGCGCCACGGCTTCGTCGAGCCGCGCGCGACTCGCGGCCGGATTGCCGCGCTGCGCGATCAGCGCCGTCACGAACGACGGATTGGCTTCGTTCATCCTGTCCTTCCATTCGAAGCGCCGGCGCAGCGCGCCGACGCGATAACGGGCGTCGCGGCGCTTACTTCTTCGCGGCGGCCGCGGCAAACGAATTGTCGACGGCACTTGCATAGCTCACGCTGCCAGGCTTGATATTGCCGATCGACTCCTGCAGATCGAGCGCATTGCGAAACGCCTGCTCGGAAATCTCGGGCGTCGGCGCGTAAATGTTTTGATCGATCAGGCGGCCCACGGCCGCGTCGACGATCTTCGCGTCGAGCGACGGAAATTCCGTCTTCGCCACCGCCTTCGCCGTGTCCGGCGATTGATGAATCAGCGCCTCGGCTTCGCCGATCGACTTCACGAACGCCGCCACCATCTGCGGCTTGTCCTTGATGGTCGAGGCCGCCGTGTTGATGGTCGAGAACGCATAGCCGCCCGGATAGGCCTTCGGGAAACCGTACACGACCTTGTAGCCCTGCGCGATGCCGGTGTCCGCCTGCGGTTCGTAGACCGCCGCCGCCTGGCTGCGGCCCGCGCTCACCGGCGCGAGTTCGGTGCCCAGTTGCACCGTGTTCAGCGACACCTTCTCGATCTTCTGATCCTTGATGAGCCGTTGCAGCAGATACGTGCTGGTCGAAGGCGGCAGCGCCGTGGCGACGCTCTTGCTCGACATGTCGCCGGGCTGATGCACACCCGCATCGGGCGGCGCGATCACCCACACCGGCACGCCCGCCACCACGTTCGCGACGGCCATCACGTTCGCGCCCTTGAGGTTCGCGAGCACGGCCGTCATCGGATCCTGCAGCGAGAAGTCCGCATGGCCGCCGATCACCGCCGCCACGCCCGCCGCGCCGCTGCCCGCCGTGACCTTCTTCACGTCGAGACCGTTCTTCGCGAAGATCCCCTTGTCGATCGCCACGTAAAGCGGCAAATACTGAATCGACTGAAAAGCCTGATACACCGTGACCGGTTCCGCCGCCTGCGCGGACACCTGAACGCTCAACCCCGTCACTGCAGCCGCAATGGCAATCGCGCTTACTCGTTTCATCGTGTTGACTTCCATGAAATGACCTTTGCTTCCGTGAATTGAACGATCCAGCCCAGCAGCGTCGCCATCAGCGTGAGCACGATAATGCCGAGCCACACCGTATTCAGATCGAACAGCGATCCGGCGACGAATACCTCATGCCCGAGTCCCGCCTGCGAAGCGATGTACTCGCCCACCACCGCGCCGATCAGCGCGAAGCCGATGTTCACGCGCAGCGTCGAGAACACCCACGGCAGCGCGCCCGGCACGATCAGCTTCGTGAAGATCATCGAAGGCTTCGCGTTGAACGAGCGGAACAGGTTGAGCAGATCCTTGTCGACTTCGCGCGCCGCCGCGCACGACGAGATCATCGCCACCGCGAAGGTGGAAATGCCCGCGAGCCAGACTTTCGACGTCATGTCCGATCCGAACCAGATGACGATCAGCGGTCCGAGCGCGATCTTCGGAATACTGTTCAGGATGACTGACAATCCTTCGGCGACGCCAGACACGCGCGGCACGAACCAGAGCAGCAGGCCGAGGCCGATCCCGAGCCCGCTGCCCACCACGAGGCCCACCACCGTTTCGTAGAGCGTGACGAGCGTGTCGGGTATCAGCGTGCCGCCGTTCAGGCCTTGTTGCGCGGCCTGCCAGATGCCCGCGGGCGAGCCGAGCAGCTTGCCGTTGATCCAGCCCGCCGTGACCGCCACCTGCCACAGCGCGATCAGCGCCACGACGATGAGCGCGACGGCGCCCGTGGTGCCGAGCTTCGCCGCGCGGCGCGGCTTCGCGCGCCGCCGGGCGGGCGCATTGGAAGAGATCGCGATATCGCTCATGCCGTGGCTCCCGCGTGCTGGATGGTATGGCTGCGCAGTCCGTTCCAGACGCGCGAATGGTAGGTGCGGAACTCGGGCGCCTCGCGCGCCGAGACCGCTGTGCGCGCGCCATGCGTGGTCAGGCGCACGTCGATGTCGTCTTCGATACGCGCCGGGCGGCCGCCCAGCAGGATCACGCGGTCGCTCATCGCGATCGCTTCCTCGATGTCGTGCGTGACGAGCACGACGCTCGTGCCGCTCTGCTGGCGCAGCGCCATCACGTCGTCTTCGAGCGCGAGACGCGTCTCGTAGTCGAGCGCGGAAAACGGTTCGTCGAGCAGCACCAGCGTGGGATCGACCAGCAGCGTGCGCGTGAGCGCCACGCGCTGGCGCATGCCGCCCGAGAGCGAATGCGGATACGCGTCGGCCACCGCGCCGAGGCCGTAACGCGCGAGCATCTGGCGCGCGCGTTCGAGGTCGGCGCGCTTGACCTTGCGATACAGCTCGATGCCGAGCACGGCGTTCTGCAGCACCGTGCGCCACGGCATCAGCAGGTCTTTCTGCAGCATGTAGGCGATGCGCCCGGCGCTGCCGTCGTCGCGCTTGCCCACGCTGATCTGCCCCGACTGCGGCTTGATGAGCCCCGAGACGAGATTGAACAGCGTGCTCTTGCCCGCGCCGCTGCGGCCGACGATCGAGACGATCTCGCCGCTGCGCACGCTGAAATCGAGCCGCTCGAAGATCGGCACGTCGACACCATCGGCAGTCCGAAATGCGTGACTGAGTTGCTGGACCTTCAGGCGGTCCGTACCCGACGCATGCGTCGAAGCGATGTTCCCCGCTTGCGGGGTTGCAATGGCTGAGACACTCATGGACATCCTCATCGGTACGTGGCGTACGTTTGTGCTGTGCACAACACATAGTGCACAGTCAAAAAACCACGACGCAAGTGAAAAAATAAATTCCGCGCAATCGGGAATTCACCTGCTCGATGATGGTGCGTCAATGCGTATTCGTGGGCGCGAATCGCACCAGCGCGGCGTGCAAACGCCGTGCGATGGTGCGTTTTTCGGGGAGACGGGTGAACAGGAAGCGCGATTCGAAAAAGAAACGCGCTCGAACAACGAGACTAGCGAAATCAAAATAGAAACGCCGCCAGCGGGATCGCGGGCGGCGCGTCTTACTGCCGGAATCGACGATTAACGGATACCGCCCGCCGCCAGCAGATGCTCGCCGGTTAGCCAGCGCGCTTCGTCGGAAGCGAGGAACACCGCGACATCGGCGATATCTTGCGGCTGGCCCGCACGGCCGAGCGGCGTCTTCGCGATGAAGTCGTCGGCCATGTCCGAGCCGGTAATGCCCGCGCTATGCGTGCCTTCGGTTTCGACGTAGCCAGGATTGATCGCATTCACGCGGATCTTGCGCGGGGCAAGCTCCAGCGCCAATACGTTCGTGATCGCGTCGAGCGCGCCCTTGGTGCCGGTGTAGATCGCACTCGCGGGCGGCGTGATGCGCGTGACGCCCGAGCTGATATTGATGATGCTCGCGCCTTCGCCCAGATGCTTCACGGCCGCCTGCGTGACCAATAGCGGCCCGAGCACGTTGGTGTCGAACTGGCGATGGAACTCCTCAGTCGTGATGTCCTCGACCGGCGAGAACGCGTACACGCCCGAATTGTTCACGACGATATCGAGGCGGCCGAACGTGTCGATGGCCGTTTGCACGAGCTTCGCGGCGTCGGCGGGCTGCGAGACGTCGCCGCCTGCCGCGGTCGCCTTGCCGCCCGCTGCCTGAATCTGCTCGACGACCGCCAGCGCGCCGGATTGGCTGCTCGCATACGTCACCACGACCGACGCGCCCTCTTTCGCGAGCGCGCGGGCGATCGCCGCGCCGATTCCCTTCGATGCGCCCGTAACGAGCGCGACCTTTCCTTCGAGCCTGGCCATGACAAACCTCCAATGTGGGTTGAACCGTTCGCTCGCCGCGCTGCGGTTTGCGTCGGTGCTGAACCACAATGTAGAGGGTGCGAATGGCGCGAAAAAGGCCCTGGCGACGAATGGAGTGGCCGCATTTGCCGAACAATGCGCGTCGTGGACAAAGCCTCGACCGCGCTCAGTCTTCGTGCGGAATCCCGTCGATCGGGCACTCCGCCGTGCCGGGCGTGCTGCGCGTGAGCGCTTCCACGCGTCGGCGCGTGGCCTCGGGGTCGGCCACCCAATCGCGATAGAAACCGAACGGACAATCCGCCACGCCGTTCGCGCCGTCGCCGGAATGGATCGTGCCGGTATAGCCGCGATGCAGCAGCTTGTACAGATGGTTCTGCGACTGCATGTTGCGGCGCGCGTCGCGGATCATGCCGAGCGACAGTTCCGCGTATTGCACCCCCATTTCCTCTTCGCCGCATTCGCCGAGCGTGCGTCCGTCGAAGCCCACGATCGCCGAGTGGCCGAAGTACGAATACACGCCGTCCCAGCCCGTGGCGTTGGCGACCGCCACATAGGTGTTGTTCATCCACGCCATCGCTTTCGCGACCATCACCTGCTGCTCTTTCGCCGGATACATATAACCCTGGCAGCGCACGATCAGTTCCGCGCCGTTCATCGCGCAGTCGCGCCAGATCTCCGGATAATTGCCGTCGTCGCAGATAATCAGGCTGATTTTCAGGCCTTTCGGACCGTCCGACACATACGTGCGATCGCCCGGATACCAGCCTTCGATCGGCGTCCACGGCATGATCTTGCGGTACTTCTGCACGATCTCGCCGCGATTGTCGATCAGCACGAGCGTGTTGTACGGCACCTTGCGCGGATGCTCCTCGTGACGCTCGCCCGTGATCGAGAACACGCCCCACACATTGGCCTTACGGCACGCCGCCGCGAAAATGTCCGTCTCTTCGCCGGGAATCGTCGACGCCGTATCGAACATTTCCTGGCGGTCGTACATGATGCCGTGCGTGGAATACTCGGGAAACACCACGAGGTCCATGCCGGGCAGACCCTGCTTCATGCCGACCACCATATCGGCGATACGGCGCGCGTTGTCGAGCACCTCCGCCTTCGTGTGCAGACGCGGCATCTTGTAGTTGACCACCGCAACGCCCACACAATCGCGGCTGCTCGAAATATCACCATGTCGCATGATGCTTCCTCCTTGAATGCGTTGATGCCGCGCGCGAAGGCCGCTGCTTTCGCTGCAACGGTTCGCGCGCAGCGCACCTTAGTGGCTGATCATCCAGGGCCGTCCCGCCGGCCGTTTGAGACCGTCCGACGCCGCGCCCGCGAGCTTCGCCGTGCCGCCCGAGCAGCAACTGCACCCTGCGCGATGACGCAGCGGCGGACCGTCGCCGGACTGACGCGGCGCGTGCGCGGCGCGTTCGTTGGTCGCGTGCGCCGCGCGGCGCGTGTTCGCCATCAGCGCCAGCGAAGGCGCACTGATGACGCGTCCGCCTTCCGCGCCGCAGTCGGGACAACGGCACGGTTTTTCGCGGTCCGCAATGCGGCGCATGACGGAGAACGGTCCGCAGCTTGCGCACTCGAAGTCGTAGATCGGCATGACAGCTTCCTTTGAATGACGTCGGCGAGAATCCGGAATCAGGCCTTCACGAGATCCGGCGAACACGGCAGATCCACGCCGCCCTGAATGTGCTGGATCGGGCCGTCGGCGTTCGGGCGAATGTCGAAGTCGAAGATCTGCGTGGGCAGCCACAAGGTCGCGCACGCATTCGGAATATCGACCACGCCGCTGATATGCCCCTGCACCGGCGCACAACCGAGCAGCGAATACGCCTGCGCGCCGGAATAGCCGAACTTCTTCAGATATTCGATCGCGTTCAGACACGCCTGGCGATACGCGGTGGTCACGTCGAGATAATGCTGGCCGCCCTGCTCGTCGACGGAAATGCCTTCAAAAATGAGGTAATCGTTGTAATTGGGCGTGATCGGGCTCGGCTGGAACACGGGATTGCGAATGCCGTATTTCGCCATGCCGCCCTTGATGACGTTCACGCGCATATGCACCCAGCCCGCCATTTCGATTGCACCGCAGAACGTGATCTCGCCGTCGCCCTGGCTGAAGTGCAGATCGCCGACCGAGAGGCCCGCGCCATCCACGTAGACCGGGAAAAACACCTTCGAGCCGCGCGACAGATCCTTGATGTCGCAATTGCCGCCGTGCTCGCGCGGCGGCACCGTGCGCGCGCCTTGCGCGGCGGCTTTGTCGCGTGCTTCGCCCGCGAGCTTGCCCATGTGCGCGGTGGCCGCGAACGGCGGATTCGCAAGCGGCGGCACGCGTTCCGGATCGGTGGCGATCAGGCCGGTTTCGCGCGCGTTCCACGTTTCCAGCAGTTTCGGATCGGGCAGGCAACCGATCAGGCCCGGGTGAATCAGGCCCGCGAAATTCACGCCCGGAATATGGCGCGAACTCGTATAGACGCCGTGAAAATCCCAGATCGACTTTTGCGCGCTCGGGAAATGATCGGTCAGAAAGCCGCCGCCGTTCGTCTTCGAAAAGAAGCCGTTGAAGCCCCACTGGCTGTCCGCTTTCGCGCCGATGTCGAGCAGATCCACCACGAGCAGGTCGCCCGGTTCCGCGCCGTGCACGCCCACCGGGCCGGAGAGAAAGTGCACGATCGACAGGTCGATGTCGCGCACGTCGTCGGCGCTGTCGTCGTTCTTGATGAAGCCGCCGGTCCAGTCGTAGGTTTCGAGGATGAAGTCGTCGCCGGGCTTCACCCAGCAGGCCATCGGAATGTCGGGGTGCCAGCGGTTGTGCACCTGTTCGTTTTCGTAGGCCGACTGGTTCAGATCGACCTTGATGAGAGTGTCGGGCATTGCGTTCGCTCCTGGGTTCGCGGATTGACATACGGCGCGGCGCGCGAACGCCGCGCCGCGCTCAGACGGAGAGGTATTCGCGGATGCGGTCGGTGTCGCCCGCATCGCGCGTGCTTTGGTGCACGAAGCGCCCGCCTTCGATCACGAAGAGCCGGTCGGCCACGTCGAGCGCGAAGCTCAACACCTGCTCCGACACGACGATGGCGATATTGCGGCTCGTGCGAATCTGATTGAGCGCCTTGGCGATGTCCTTGATGACCGAAGGCTGGATGCCTTCGGTCGGCTCGTCGAGCAGCAGCACTTTCGGGTCGGTCGCGAGCGCGCGCGCAATCGCGAGTTGCTGCTGCTGGCCGCCCGAAAGATTGCCGCCCTTGCGCTTGCGCATGTCGAACAGCACCGGAAACAGCGCGTAAAGTTCGTCGGGCACGCGCTGGCTCTGCGCGTTTTCGAGACCCGTCTGAATGTTTTCCTCGACGCTCAGCGAGGCGAAGATCTGCCGGCCTTGCGGCACGTAGGCGATGCCTTTCGACACGCGGCGGTAACTCTCGTCCTTCGAGACGTCGGCGCCGCCCACGCGCACCGTGCCGCGATTGGCGGGCAGCATGCCGATCAGCGCCTTGAACAGCGTGGTCTTGCCCATGCCGTTGCGGCCCATCACCGCCACGCTTTCGCCTTGCGAAACGGAAAAGCCGATGCCGTGCAGCACTTCGCTCTGGCCGTAGCTGACGACGAGATCGTCGACTTCCAGCATGATGTGTTCTCCGTGTTGTCGTTCAGTGGCCAACTCAGTGGCCCAGATAAACGTCGATCACGCGCGGATCGGCCTGCACCTGCGCCATCGGCCCTTCCGCGAGAATCTTTCCCTGATGCATGACCGTGACCTTGTGCGCGATGCGCTCGACGAACGCCATGTCGTGCTCGATCACGATCATTGAGCGATTGCGGCAGATGCGGTCGAGCAGATCGGCGGTCAGTTCGCGCTCGCGCACGCTCATGCCCGCGATCGGTTCGTCGAGCATCAATAATTCGGGATCCTGCATAAGCAGCATGCCGATTTCGAGCCACTGTTTCTGGCCGTGCGAGAGCAATCCCGCTTCCATATCGAGCGCGGCCGCCAGACCGATTTCGTCGGCGACGTCACGCACGCGGTCGGCCACTTCGGCGTCTTCGCGATAGGCCAGCGCGCCAAACACGCTGCGTCCGCGCGGAAACGACACTTCGAGGTTCTGCGCCACGCTCAGGTTTTCGTAGATCGACGGCGTCTGGAACTTGCGGCCGATGCCCTTGCGCACGCGGCGAAATTCCGCGAGATTCGTGATCTCCTCGTTGCGAAATTTGATGCTGCCGGCCGTTTCCTTCGTCTTGCCGCAAATCAGATCGAGCAGCGTGGTCTTGCCCGCGCCGTTTGGTCCGATCACCACGCGCAGCTCGCCGCGTTCGAGATAGAGATTGAGCGAATCGATCGCCTTGAAGCCGTCGAACGACACGGTCAGGTCTTCGATCGCGAGCAGAAAGTCGGTATTGCTCATGCTTCATGCCTCCTTGTTCGCCGCGCCGAGCAGCCGCCGCACGCGCGGGCGCACGTGCTCTTCGTAGAGGCCCGCGAGCCCGTTCGGAAACACCATCACCACGCCGATGAACATCGCCGCCATCAGATAGAGCCAGAGATTCGGAAAGCTCTCCGAGAACCAGCTCTTGCCGAGGTTGACGAGAATCGCGCCGTACACCGCGCCGACCAGCGACATGCGCCCGCCGATGGCCGCGTAGATCACCATTTCGATCGACGGCACGATGCCCACGAACGACGGCGACATGAAACCCACCTGCAGCGTGAACATCGCGCCGCCGATGGCCGCCAGCATCGCCGCGAGACAGAACGCGAACACCTTGAACATGGCGACGTCGTAGCCCGAGAAGCGCACGCGGTCTTCCTTGTCGCGCATCGCGAGCAGCAGCGTGCCGAGCTTGCTGCGCTGGACCCAGCGGCAGGCGAGCAGCGCGCCGATCAGCAGCGCGGCGTTCACGAAATACAGCACCAGCTTCGCGTGATCGGTGCGAATGTCCCAGCCGAGCAGCGTGCGCAGGTCGGTGATACCGTTCACGCCGCCCGTATAACCTTGCTGGCCGATGATCAGCACCGAGAGAATCAGCGCGACGGCCTGCGTGATGATCGCGAAGTACACGCCGCCCACGCGCCGCTTGAACATCGCGTAGCCGATCACGAACGCGAGCGCCGTGGGCACCACGAGCACCGCGAGTATCGAGAACGGCAAGTAGTGAAACGGCTTCCACCACGCGGGCAGCGCGGTGAGCTGATTCCAGTCCATGAAGTCCGGAATGCCGGGCGTGGTCTGCGTGCGCGTGGCGGCCGGATCGGACGCTTCGAGCTTGAGAAACATCGCCATCGCGTAGCCGCCGAGGCCGAAGAACACGCCCTGGCCGAGACTGAGCACGCCGCCGTAGCCCCACGCGATCACGAGGCCGATCGCCACGAACGCGTAGGTCAGGTACTTGCCCATCAGGTTCAGGCGGAACGTGTCGAGCGCGAGCGGAAACACGACCACGATCACCAGCGCGAGCAGCACGATGCCCGCGTAGCCCGAGGCGTCGAGCCACGCGAGCCGCGCGCGCCAGCCGGCCGGCGGCGCGCCCTGGCCGGATCGCGGGGATACGCCGCCCGCCGTGGGTTGGATGGGTTCCATGTCCATCTCCATACGAATGAAGCTGTGTGAATGAGGCTTGTGCAAAGACGTACGCTTTAACGCGGCTTCTGCGCGGCTTAAACGCGCCGCACCTTCGAGGCGAACAGACCTTGCGGACGCAGCATGAGAATCACCACGACGGTCAGCAGCGTGAGCACGCGCGCAATCGAGCCCGAGAGAAAGAACTCGCTGATCGACTGCATCTGCGCGATGCCGAACGCCGACGCCACGGTGCCGAGCAGACTCGCCGCGCCGCCGAACGTGACCACCAGAAACGAATCGACGATATAGAGCGAGCCGCTCGTCGGTCCCGTCGAGCCGATCGCCGTGAAGGCCGCGCCCGCCACGCCCGCGATGCCGCAGCCGATCGCGAAGGTCATGCGGTCGGTGCGCCGCGTGTTGATGCCCGCCGCGTTCGCCATCGGCCGGTTCGCGACCGTGGCGCGCACGCGCAGGCCCCAGCGCGAGCGATAGAGCGCGAGCAGCAGGCCGCCCGTCATCAGCAGCGCGAGAAACATCACGAACATGCCGCTCACCGGAATGTCGAGGCCGGGCGTGGGCTCCCACGAACCCATCAGCCAGTCGGGCAGCGCCGGGCTCACTTCCTTCGGCCCGAAGGTCGAGCGAAACACCTGCTGCATGCCGAGGCTCAGGCCCCAGGTGGCGAGCAGCGTGTCGAGCGGGCGCTTGTAAAGATGGCGGATCAGCGCCCATTCGGCGAGCCAGCCCGCCGCGAACGCCAGCGCGAACGCCGCGAGAATCGCAAAGAAGAAATACACGGGCGTGAACGCGTGCCAGACGTTCTGCGAGAACCACGAAAACATGTAGACCGTATAGGCGCCGATCGTCATGAATTCGCCGTGGGCCATGTTGATGACGCCCATCTGGCCGAAGATCACGGCGAGCCCGAGCCCCATCAGGAGCAGGACGCTGAAGAGGCTCAGACCGGCGAAGCCCTGCATCAGCGTGATGTTGAAAATATCGGTAGCGGACATCGAACGCTCCTCGCGCGGCGGCGTCATGCGCCGCCGCGCCGCTGCGGTTGACGGATTACATGTAGCCCTTCGGGAACGGATTCGGCTGGATCGGCTGCTCCGACTGCGCCACGACCTTGAACTGGCCGTCCGCCTGTCCTTCGCCGATCAGCGAACGGCTCCACAGGTGATGGTTCGGATCGACCTTCGCGTAGCCTTGCGGCGCGTTCGCCACTTCGATACCGGCCGAATGCGCGACCACCTTGTCGACGTCGAAACTGCCCGCGCGCTCGCACGCGGCCTTCCAGATCCACGGACCGAGATAGGCGGCCTGCGTGACGTCGCCGATCACCGACTTCTGGCCGTAGCGCGCCTTGAACGCCGCCACGAACTTCTTGTTGTTCTCGTTATCGAGCGACTGGAAGTACTTCATCGACGAGAAGAAGCCCGCGAAATTCTCGCCGCCGATGCCGAGCACTTCGTCCTCCGTGACCGAGAGCGTCAGCAGGAACTGCTTCTGCGGCGTGATGCCCGCGGCCTTGAGCTGCTTGTAGAACGCCACGTTCGAGCCGCCCACCACGGTCGCGAAGATGCAGTCCGGGCGCGCGAGCTTGATCTTGTTCATCAGCGAGGCGAACTCGGTCGTGCCGAGCGGGTAATACTCCTCGCCCACCACCTTCGCGTGCAGATGCTGTTCGATATGGCGGCGCGCGATCTTGTTCGACGTGCGCGGCCAGATGTAATCGGAGCCGATCAGGAAGAAGGTCTTCGCTTTCTTCGTGTTCGAGGCCCAGTCGAGCGCCCAGAGAATCTGCTGGGTCGCTTCCTGGCCCGTGTAGAACACGTTCTTCGACTGTTCGAGGCCTTCGTAGAAGGTCGGGTAATAAAGCAGGCCGTTGTCCTTCTCGAAGACCGGCAGCACCGCCTTGCGCGAGGCCGAGGTCCAGCAGCCGAACACGGCCGCGACGTGATCGTTTTCCAGCAGCTTCTTCGACTTTTCGGCGAAGGTCGGCCAGTCGGACGCGCCGTCTTCCTGAATGATCTGCACCTTGCGGCCCAGCACGCCGCCCATCGCGTTGATCTGCTCGATGGCGAGACGTTCGGCCTGGATCGAGCCGGTTTCCGAAATCGCCATCGTGCCCGTGGCCGAGTGCAGCTGGCCGACCGTCACCGTGGTGTCCGTGACCGCGAGTCCCGTGGTGTTGACCTTCGCGGTGGGCGGCGTTTGCGCAAACGCGCCGCGTGAGAAGCCCATCGCCATCAACGGCGCGGCGGCCAGGCCGCCGAGCATTTTCCGGCGCAGCGGCGAAGGCATCGGGGCATCGTCATCGAATCGATCGTCTGCGGACATCACGTTCTCCTTATCGGGTGCCCGGCGCTGAACGCTGCGGGCTGGGTCGAGGGTTGGACGCAATGTAGAAAGCCAAATTGACGACCGGAATACGTCGATTGACGTATTCCCGGCGCGCGCACTGGAATGTAATTTGCATCGCACTGCGATCCCGCGCGCCGCCGCGGTTTCCGCCGCTTTCGCACCAATCCGGAACATCGTCATGTCCCAGAGTCACCCGTCACTGGGCGCGCCCAGCACGCAACGCATCGTCAAGGTGCGCCGCGACTACAACGCCTGGGTCGGCGACGAAACCCTCGAGGACTACGCGCTGCGCTTCACGCCGCGTTCGTTCCGGCGCTGGTCGGAGCTGCGCGTGGCCAACACCGCGATCGGCGCGGTGTCGTTCTTGGTGCTGGAGGCGATCGGCGGCAGTCTCGTCGTCAATTACGGCTTCACGAACGCGTTCTGGGCCATCGCCGCGGTCTCCGTGCTGATCTGGCTGACGAGCCTGCCCATCAGCTATTACGCCGCGCGCTACGGCGTGGACATGGACCTGCTCACGCGCGGCGCGGGCTTCGGCTATATCGGCTCGACGGTCACCTCGCTGCTTTACGCGGTGTTCACGTTTATTTTTTTCGCGCTCGAAGCGGCCATCATGTCGCTCGCGCTCCAGCTTTATTTCCACATATCGCTGGCGATTGCCTACGTGGTGAGTTCGCTCGTGGTGATTCCGATCGTCATGTTCGGCATCACGTTGATCAACCGCCTGCAAAGCTGGACGCAGCCGCTCTGGCTCGTGCTGTTCGTGCTGCCCTACGCCGCCGTGCTCTGGCATCACCCCGATCTGCTCGCGCAATGGACCACCTTCGCGGGCTTCGCGCCGCAGGGCCGCGCGTTCAGTCTGATCGCGTTCGGCCAGGCGTCGACGGTCGTGTTCGCGCTGATCGTGCAGGTCGGCGAGCAAGTGGACTATCTGCGCTTTCTGCCGCCGCTGACCGCGAAAAACCGCACGCGCTGGTGGCTCGCACTGCTCTCGGCGGGACCGGGCTGGATCGTGCCGGGCGCGCTCAAGATGCTCGGCGGCGCGTTTCTCGCCTTCGTCGCACTGCAGTACGAAGTCGATGCGGGCCACGCGGCGCAGCCCACGCAGATGTATCTCGTCGCCTATCACCTGCTGCTCGATCCCTTCGGGCTCGCGAGCTGGGCGCTGCCCGCGATGACGCTGTTCGTGATCGTCTCGCAGTTGAAGATCAACGTGACCAACGCGTATGCGGGCTCGCTCGCGTGGTCGAATTTTTTCGCGCGGCTCACGCACAGTCATCCGGGCCGCGTGGTATGGCTCGTGTTCAACGTGATGATCGCGTTGCTGCTGGTGGAAATGGGCGTGTTCGACGCGATCGGCAAGGTGCTCTCGCTCTATGCGAACATCGCGATTGCGTGGGTCGGCGCGCTGTTCGCCGATCTCGTCATCAACAAGCCGCTCGGTTATAGCCCGCGCCATATCGAGTTCAAGCGCGCGCATCTCTACGATGTGAATCCCGTGGGCGTGGGCGCGATGCTGATCGCGGCCGCCGTCGCGATGCTCGCGCACAGCGGCCTGTTCGGCGTGCTCGCCAAGGCGATGTCGTCGTTCATCGCGTTCGGCGTGGCCTTCGCGTGCGCGCCCGTGCTCGCGGTGATCACGCGCGGACGCTACTACATCGCGCGCGCCGCGCAACCGACCGGCGACGCCACCTCGCTGCGCTGCGCGATCTGCGAAAACAGCTTTGAGCCCGACGACACCGCGTACTGCCCCGCCTACGGCGGCACGATCTGCTCGCTGTGCTGCTCGCTCGATTCGCGCTGCCATGACCGCTGCAAACCGCACGCGCGCTTCGCCTCGCAGGCCGACCGCGCGCTGCATCGCGTGCTGCCCGGCGCGCGGCTCGGTCCCGCCGCGCTGCGTCTGATTCACTACGCGAGCCTCGTATTCGCGATGCTCGCCGTGCTCGGCAGCGTGCTCTATCTGATCTGGTCGCAAAGCGCCACTTCAGTGGCCGCGGCCGATTCGATCGTCGGCCCTGCCATTGGTCACGCGATTGCGAGCAGCTTCCTGAAGATCTTTCTCGCGCTCTCGCTGGTGGGCTGCATCGCCGCGTGGTGGTTCGTGCTGGAGCGCGAAAGCCGACGCGTCACGCAGGAAGAATCGCAGCGGCAAAACGAATTGCTGATGCTGGAAATCGACGCGCACCAGAAAACCGACGCGGCGCTCAAGCGCGCGACCGCCGCCGCCGAATCGGCGAATCAGGCGAAAAGCCGCTATGTGTCCGGCCTGAGCCACGAATTGCGCACGCCGCTCAACAGCATTCTCGGTTACGCGCAATTGCTGCTGCAGGCGAAAGACGAACTCACGCCGACGCGTTACAACGCGGTGCGCACGATCCATCGCAGCGGCGAGCATCTGCTTGCGCTCGTCGACGGTTTGCTCGACGTCGCGCGCATCGAGGCGGGCAAGCTGCAACTGAATATCGCCAAGGTGCCGCTCGCGGATTTCGTCGCGCACGTGACGTCGATGCTGCGTCCGCAGGCGCTCGAAAAAGCGCTCGCCTTCGACGTGCAGACGGTCGGACGCCTGCCCGCCACCGTGCGCACCGACCAGAAATGCGTCGGCCAGATCCTCACCAATCTGATTGGCAACGCGATTCGTTTCACGTCGAGCGGCACGGTCACGCTGCGCGTGAGCCACGTGCTCGACACGCTCAAATTCGAAGTCGCGGATACCGGACCCGGCATTCCGCCCGCCGAAATGGAGCGCCTGTTTTTGCCGTTCGAGCGCGGCGTGGCGGCGCACGCGCACGATCACGGCGCGGGCCTCGGCCTCACGATCTGCCGTCTGCTCACACAGGCGCTCGGCGGCAGTCTCGAAGTGGACAGCGAAGTCGGGCGCGGCACGCGCTTCGTGGTGCGCCTGTTCGCGCCCGCCGTCGACAGCGCCGCCGCCACGCATACCGAACTCGCGTCGATACGCGGCTACACGGGCCCGCGCCGCGCGATTCTCGTGGTCGACGATCTCGACGATCAGCGCGGCATCGTCGTGCAGTTGCTCACGCCGCTCGGCTTCGACGTCGCCGAAGCGGCCAGCGGCACCGACGCGCTGCGCTGGCTCGCCACGCACACGGTGGACGCGATCATCATGGATATTTCGATGCCGCTGATGGACGGCTACGAGACCAGCCGCCTGATCTCCGAAAACCAGTTGTCGAACGCGCCCATCGTGCTGCTCTCGGCCAACGCCTTCGCCGACGACCGCGAGCGTGCGAGCGCGACCGGTTGCGCGGGTTATCTGGTGAAGCCCTTGCAGGTGAATCTGCTGCTCGACAAGCTCGCGCAATTGCTCGCGTTCGAGTGGATCGCGTCGGAGACGAGCGCGCCCGCGCTGCCGGACGCGACAGCGGCGAACCACGCGAAGCCCGCATCGGCAGCTTCGGGCGCGCCGCCCGCGCCTGTCGCGTGGCCGCCCGAACTCATCGACCATCTGCATGCGCATCTTGAAGTCGGCTACGTGCAGGGCGTGGTCGAACAGCTCAATGCCGCGCACGCTACCTGGCCCGCGTTGCAGGATCAGATCGACGTGCTGCGCGCATTGGCCGAACGCTTTCAGCTAAGGGAACTCGAGCATGAACTCGACCGACTTGCGCGCGGCGCCGGCGCCGCATGACGTGATTGAAGCGCACGCCGCGCACGCGCCAACGCCACGCGCGGACGACGCGGCCGTCTGGCTGCGCGACCGCCCCGTGGTGCTGATCGTCGACGATACGCCGGACAACCTCGCGTTTCTCTCCGATACGCTGCAGGCGCACGGCTATGCGGTGCTCGTCGCGCTCTCGGGCGAGGACGCGCTCAAGCGTCTCGCGCGCGTGACGCCCGACGTCGTGCTGCTCGACGCGATGATGCCCGGCATGGACGGCTTCGAAACCTGCCGCCGCATGAAGCAGGACGCGCGGCACGAGCATCTGCCCGTGATCTTCATGACGGCGTTGACCGAGACCGAGCACGTGGTGCGCGGCTTTCGCGTGGGCGGCATCGATTATGTGACCAAGCCGGTGCGGCCCGAGGAGTTGTGCGCGCGCATCGGCGCGCATGTGCAGCGTTCGCGCGCGCAGCTTTACGCGCAGGCGGCGCTGTCGCTCGACGCGCGCGCGGCGCTGATCGTCGGCGCGGACGGCACGATCCGCTGGCAGAGTCCGCAGGCCGCGCATCAGATCGCGGCCTACGACACGGGTCGCGCGGATACGGCCACCATCCGCGATGCCGACGATGTCGACGATGTCGACGATGCGCAGCCGAAGCTGCCGCCGTCGCTGCGCACCTGGTTCGTCGACTGGCTGGCGCGCGGCGCGCAGAGCGACGCCGTTCACGAATTCACCTCGGGCCACGTGCGGCGCTCCGCCAGCGCGACGCCCGCGCCGGAGCCGGGCGAGTGGATCGTCATCCTCAAGGAAACCGACGACACCGTGCATCGCAATGCGCTCGCCGAACGCTTCGGCCTGACCGCGCGCGAAGCCGAAGTGCTGCTCTGGGTCTCGCGCGGCAAGACCAACCGCGATATCGGCGACATCCTCGGCATGGCGGCGCGCACGGTGAACAAGCATCTCGAACATCTGTTCCGCAAGCTGCATGTCGAGACGCGCGCGGCAGCGGCGGGCGTGGCGATCAAGACGCTCGATCGCGCCTGACATCCGCGCAAAACGGAACCTTTTGGTACCGTTTTGTGAGCGCTGCCGTTAGCAACGCGAAGCCGCATCGTCAGCCGAATGCAACCCTGTCGTAAATATTTGCACCGATACAACACGCATTGATTGTAGGGAATTACCCGTAGTAGGATGCGCGACTCAATTAATAATGATTCGCATTTAGCCTGGGGTTCTTTTCAATGCGTCACCGCCAGATCTACGCGGCACTGCTGCTCGCCTTCTCCGCCACCCCAACGCTCGTGTTCGCGCAAGCCGCTTCCGCCGATGCCGCCAGCGCCGCATCCGAAAGCTCTCAGAAAGCCGGTGCGGACGCGTCCGCAAGCTCCGCCGGCACCGGAAAAAGCGCCGCCGGCAACGCAGAATTGCCGACTGTAAAGATCAGCGCGAGCGGCGCACCGCCCGCCGCCTTCGACATGCCCGCCGCCGCGCAGGTGACGAAGTCGTCGGTGCCCTTGAAGGAAACGCCGCAGTCGATCAGCGTGGTGACGCGCGATCTGATGGACGCGCAGCAGGTCCAGACGCTCAACGACGCGCTGCACGACGTGCCCGGCGTGATCTCGGGCACCTATGGCCGGCGCGGCTGGGACGACTTCATCATTCGCGGCCAGACCGCGTCGGATTCGGTCTACCTCGACGGCCTGCGCGCCGCCATCAACAACCGCTTCGCCGAAGAGACCTTCGGCCTGCAGCAGATCGAAGTGCTCAAGGGACCGGCCACGCTGCTCTCGGGCCTCGTGCTGCCTGGCGGCATGGTCAACGAAGTCAGCAAGCGCCCGGTGGACTACACCTTCGCCGACGTCGACGCCACCGTCGGCAGCCACGGCTACTACCAGGGCAGCGTCGATATGGGCACGCCGCTCTCGGAGAACGGCAAGGCCGCGTTCCGCATCAACGCGCTGGCGATGAACTCGAACGACGCCACGAATTACGTCTGGTCGCGCAATCGCTACATCGCGCCGTCGCTCTCGCTCGATCTCGGTCCGCGCACCGAATTCACGATCCTGACCAGCTATCAGGAACGCAATTACATCCGCCAGCAAGGCCTGCCGTGGTCGGGCTCGGTGCTCGCGAACAAGAACGGCAGCCTCTCGCGCAGCACCTTCACGGGCGAGCCCGACCAGCAGCCGTACTCGGGTCACGAGGCGCGCGTGGGCTACAGCTTCGCGCATCACTTCGATTCGGGCTGGACCGTCAACCAGAACTTCCGCTGGCAGCAGTTCTCGCTCGGCGGCCAGCTGGTCGCGATCGGCAAGGTCGCCTCGAACGGCTACACGCTGAGCCGCACGGCCAGCGATTCGCAATGGTCCGGCGACACGATCTCGCTCGACAACAACGCGCAAAAAACCTTCGATACCGCGCTCGGCCGCCACGAAGTGACGTTCGGCATCGACTACATGCGCGGTCGCGAGGACGCCGCCACGACCACCTGCACGGTCGGCTCCATCAACATGTACGACCCGGTCTACACCGGCACGATCACCTGCCCGTCCACGCCGAAAACGCATACGTACACCACGATCCGCGATCTCGGCTTCTACGCGCGCGATCAGATCGCGCTCGGCCAGCGCTGGCGCGTGCTCGCGGGCGTGCGTTACGACAACGCGTCGAGCGACGTGCTCAACGAACTCAAGGACACGCGCAGCGGCAATCCGTCGAGCGCGACCACGGGCTCGGTCGCGCTGATGTACGAACTGCTGCCGGGCGTGCGTCCGTACGTGAGCTACGCGACCTCGTTCTATCCGAACAGCGGCGCGGACGTGAACGGCAGCGCGTTCGATCCGGAAACGGGCAAGCAGTGGGAAGCGGGCGTGAAGTTCGACATCGAAAAAGGCCGCACGAGCGTGACGGTCGCGGCGTTCGATCTGCGCCGCCGCAACGTGCTCGAAGACGATCCGAACAACGACGGCTACAGCATCGCCGTGGGCGAGGAGCATTCGCGCGGCTTCGAATTCAGCTTCAACACGGCGCCGACCAATCACCTGAGCGTGACGGGCGGCTATGCTTACACCTCGGCCGTGATCGCCGACGACGGCGGCCAGACGCCTTCGACCGACGGCACGCGCATCAACAACGTGCCGCGTCACAGCTTCAACGTGTTCGCGCGCTACAAGCTGCCGGGCGAGCTGTATCGCTGGGAAATCAACGGCGGCGTGCGCGGCCAGAGCAGTATGTACGCGTACGGCTACACGATTCCGGGCTTCGTGGTCAGCGACGTGGGCGTGGGCTATAGCGCACCGCGCTGGCACGCGGCGCTGCGTCTGAGCAACATCTTCAACCGGCATTACTACACGGGCGGTTTGAGCAATGCCGTCGCGCTCGGCGACGACCGCGCGGTGATGCTCACGATGGGGTATCGCTATTGAGCGAAGACTGAGCGAAAACTGAGGGAAGTGAGGCGGCTGCGCGTGGAGATCGTGCGCAGCCGTGAAAGGCCATCAGGAAGACGGTAAAGAACGCAGCGTCAGCCGCGTTTGCGCAGCGGATCGAGCAGGCTGCGCAGACCGTTGTGGTCCATCTCCTGCATCAACGCAAGCAGACGGCCGATCTCGCCAGGCGGAAAGCCTTCGCGGGCGAACCAGTTCAGATAGTGCCCCGGCAGGTCGGCGATGAGCCGACCTTTGTATTTGCCGAACGGCATGGCGAGGGTGACGAGGCGTTCGAGGTCTTCGACTTTCATGAGAAGCGGCGGAAAAGCAGGCAAGCGGGTGAACGCATGATACCCGCCCTGCTGCGCCGCTTCACGTCATCAGAACGTTTCCCAGTCGTTGCTATCGTCCTTCGCGATTACGACCGCTTCGCGCACAGGCGCGCGCGGCTCGGTTCGCGCCTCGGTTCGCGGCTCTGCTCGGGCCTCGATCTGCTTCGGCTTCGGCGCGGGCTTCACGCTGGCCGCGCTGCTCACACGCTTCATGCCGGCCTGGCTCGACTGGCCCGCCGGCTTGGACGCCAGCACCGGACGGCGCAGCGGCTCGACAGCCGCCGAACTCGCGCCCGAACCGCCCGCGAGGTGGAACACCGACACCGCCTCGCGCAGACGCTGCGCCTGATCTTCGAGCGACTTCGCCGCCGCCGCCGCTTCCTCGACGAGCGCCGCGTTCTGCTGCGTGACGTTGTCCATCTGCACGACGGCCTGATTGACTTCCTCGATGCCGGTGCTCTGCTCCTCGGCGGCCGCCGCGATTTCACCGACGATGCCCGACACCTGGCGAATCGAGTCCTTGATTTGCGACATCGACGCGCTGACCTGCGAAGCCTGATGCGCGCCGCCTTCGATCGTCGCCACCGACGCGCCGATCAACTCCTTGATCTCCTTCGCCGCCGCCGCCGAGCGCTGCGCGAGCGAACGCACTTCGCTCGCCACCACCGCGAAGCCGCGCCCCTGCTCGCCCGCGCGCGCCGCTTCCACGGCCGCGTTGAGCGCGAGAATGTTGGTCTGGAACGCGATGCCTTCGATGATCGTGGTGATCTCCGAAATCTTGCTGGAGCTTTCGCTGATCTGCGACATGGTCGCGACCATGTCCTCGACGGTCGACGCGCCGCCGTCCACGACCTGCGTCGCGTTGCTCGTCAGTTCGCTCGCGTGGCGCGCGTTGTCGGCGCTCTGGCGCACGGTCGTCGTAATCTGCGTCATGCTCGACGCGGTCTCTTCGAGCGACGCGGCCTGCTGCTCCGTGCGCGCCGAAAGATCGGTATTGCCCGCCGCGATTTCGATCGACGCCGACTTCACGCTCTCGGTCGCGTCGCGAATGCCGCGCACGGTGCCTTCGAGCTGGTCGCGCATCTCGCGCAGCGAAAAGATCAGGCTCGACGTGTCGTCGCCCTGCACTTCGACGCGCTGATCGAGACGGCCTTGCGCGATGTTGCGGGCGATTTCCTGCGCGTAAGCCGGTTCGCCGCCGAGCTGCTTCAGAATGCTGCGCGTGATGAGAACCGCGAGCGCGATCGAGATCACGAGGCCCGCGAGCGCGAGCGCCATCAAGGTGCCGCGCCCCGCGTTATAGGTCGCATGCGCCGACGCGGCGGCGCGCTTGTTCTTGTCGACTTCGTAGTCGCGGAACCGGCCGATTGCATCGGTCCACGATTGCAGCGCGGGCGACGTCTGCTGATTGAGCATGTCGGCGGCCGTGGCGTCGCCCTTCATGCCGAGCGCCGCGTTGTTCATCACGAGCGGTTCGGCGGTCTGCGCGAGCTGGTTGATCTGATTGACGAGTTCGCGCTCCTGGTCGTCGGTGTCGTCGCTTTGCTGGAGCAAGGCCGAGACCTGCGTGATGGCGTCGTGATAGCTCGCGAGTTTTTCGTCGACGCTGCGCTTTTGCGCTTCCATGCCGGCGGTGTCGTGCGTGACGATCAGGCGTTGCATCGCGAGCGACGCGCCTTGCGCCTTGCCGAGCGCGCGGCCGACGAGGCCGATCTTGGCCGAGCCCGAGTCGAGCCCCGAGGCGATCACGGTGTTGAGCGAATGCAGGACGACGAGCGACGCCCCGACGACGATGGCGAACAGCACCAGCAGGACGCCGAAAGCGACTGAGAGGCGCGTCCCTACGTTGAATCGCGAAAGCTGCATGAGAGACAATCCCCGAAAATGAAAAAAGGTGTCTCTTCCGTTTGCTGTCGCCCCTAAAGACCAAGGGTTGTTGTGATGGCCGGCGCCGCCGCCCAGCTTGCCGTTCTGGCGCAATCGATGTTGGATGTGTGTGCTTTGCGCCGCGACAGTCGGTGTATCGGCAAGTCTGAGCCAAACTTTAGACGAATACCTCGAATGGCGGCGCAGGCCTTATTCCACGGGCCGCAGATGGCGCGCGAACCACTGCGCCGCGCACCGGCTCGTGGTGTCGAAATGCTCGACGTAGGGCGTGAAATGGCCGCCGGCGATCATCTCCAGCTGCTTGGGCTGGAGCGCGTCTTCGTAGGCGCGCAGGCAGAGATCGGTGGCGGTCAGCGTGTCGGCGTCGGCGACGATCATCAGCAGCGGCGTCGGGCTGATGCGCGCGATGTAGACGCCCGGTTCGTTTTCGCGCGAGCGTTCGGCGCTGCGCAAGGTCACTTCGTTGCGCCAGGCCGGCGCGAAGGCCGCCGTTGCCGCGAAGAACGCGTGGCTGTCCGCGCCCGCCATCGCGCAAGGTTCGGCGGGATCGGCGCTGGTGGCGGGCAGCATCGCCGGTGCGCCGCCCGCGAAACGCTGCGCGCGGTCCGCTTCGAAGCGGGCCAGCAGCGCGGGCACGTGATCCGCGCGCGTGCGCCGCAACGCCGACTGATAGCCGCTGATCTGCGGCACCTGCGAGACCACGCACTTCACGCGACGGTCGATCGCGGCGACTTCGAGCACGTGACCGCCGCTGAAGCTCGTTCCCCAGATGCCGATGCGCGACGCGTCCACGTCGGCGCGCGTCTGCACGTAGCTGATCGCGTCGCGATAGCCGCGCTTCTGCACCACCGGATCGACTTCCTGGCGCGGCAGACCTTCGCTTGCGCCGAAATTGCGATGATCGTAGACGAGCACGGCGAAGCCCGCCGCCGCGAAGACCTCGGCGTAACGGTCGAGATATTGCTCCTTGACCGCCGAAAAGCCGTGCGCCATCACGATGGCCGGATGCCGTCCCGCTTCCGCCGACGGCAAGTAAAACCAGCCGCGCAGGCGCGCGCCTTCCGAATCGAACTCCACGTTTTCACGTTGCATCGCGTATTCCTCCTGAGTTGAGCGTTTCAAGACGATACGCAGACGCGGCACGCGCTGCGTCGCGCGGCCGGACATCCGCTACGCCGGATCGGACAGCTTGCAAGCGGACGGGTCGAAATACGCGCTCGGCGTCGCGCCCGTCACGCGGCGGAACATGGCCGCGAACGCGCCCGGTGTGTCGTACCCGAGCGCGGCGCTCACGTCGGCGACCGGCATGCCGCTCGCGAGCAGCGGCAGCGCGTGCTGCACGCGCACGAGCTGACGCCAGTGCACGAACGACAGCCCGGTTTCGGCGATAAAGAGCCGCGCGAGCGTGCGCGTCGACGCGCCCGCCTCGGCGGCCCAGGCACCGCGCGTGCGCGGATCCCCGGCCCCGCGGAGAAACGCGCCGCCGAAGCCTGTGCGACGGCGGCGGCCGCCCGCGCGCCAACGCGCCGGATGGCCTGGCCCGCGGTCGGTCTCACCACGCGGATGCGCGACGCGCCGCGCGGCGCGGCCCGCT